>PDSN01000058.1 GCA_002748505.1 Gammaproteobacteria bacterium
TTTCTGTTATTTCAGCGCGTGTTTACCTGGCACGCGCCGGTCGCCATGCTCGCCGTGCTGGCACTGATGTCTGTGCTGTTTTATGACGCTGGCGGCAGCGCCAGCGCCGGTTCACCAGCGTTCCATGTGTTCAGCGGCGCAACCCTGTTTGGCGCATTTTTTATCGTCACCGACCCGGTGACCAGCGCGGTATCAAATCGCGGTCGCCTGGTCTACGGTGCGCTGATCGGTTTTCTCGTTTTTATTATTCGCGTATGGGGAAATTACCCGGACGCCGTTGCCTTTGCAGTGTTGATCGCCAACTTCTGCGCGCCGTTTATCGACTATTACACCAAGCCCGCTGCTTACGGTCATACTAAAAGCAAAGCACCAAAACAAGGGGGGACACCGTGAAGCTCAGTAGCGCTATATCGCGCAACGCCCTTTTGCTGGGCGCTTTTGCCACCGTCTGCACCTTGTTGATTACCCTGACCTGGCTCGGCACCCACGACCATATTGCCGCAGCGGAGCTGCAAGTACGCCGACAAGCCTTGTTAGATTTAATTCCAAAAGGCGAGCACGCGAATGACATGCTCCAAGACACCTTGCCCGCCGCTGCCGATGGCAGCTTGTTAAAGCTCAAACAAAACCGCGATATTTATCGGGCACGCAACGCACAGGGGCAAGTAATTGCAGTCATCCTTCCCGTGCGGGCGCCGGACGGTTACAGTGGCGACATCAATGCACTGGTAGCCATTGCCGCCGATTTGACAGTGCTTGGCGTAAAAGTCATATCACACCGCGAAACGCCGGGGCTCGGTGATAAAATAGACACGCGCAAATCTTCATGGATTGGTCAGTTCACCGGCAAAAATCCGAACAACCCCGCGCCAACACAGTGGGCCGTACAGAAAGACGGTGGTAGCTTTGACCAACTCACCGGGGCCACCATCAGCTCCCGCGCAGTGGTCAATGCGGTAAGAGACGCCCTACAATACGCCAGCGACAACTACCCCAGCCTGTTCGCCCAAGGAGACACCGCCAATGTCAGCCACTGATTACCGCGAACTCACCGTCAATGGCCTGTGGCACAATAACCCTGCCATCGTCCAACTGCTTGGTCTTTGTCCGCTGCTGGCGGTATCCGCCAATGTAGTTAACGCCCTCGGGCTTGGCATTGCCACCACCTTCGTGCTGCTGTGCTCCAACGCCAGCGTGTCATTGATTCGCCATCATGTCTCAGATGCGGTACGCCTGCCCGTATTTGTGATGATTATCGCCGCCACTGTGACCTGCACGGAACTGCTGATGCAGGCGTTCACCTATGAGTTGTACCAAATATTGGGTATTTTTCTGCCGCTGATTACCACCAACTGTGTGATTTTAGGCCGCGCCGATGGTTTTGCCAGCAAGCACACCCTGCCCGCCGCGCTGTATGACGGTTTGATGATGGGGCTTGGCTTCACCGCAGTGCTGCTGGTGCTCGGTGTACTGCGTGAAGCGGTAGGTACCGGCGCTGTTTTTGCCGACATGCAGTTGTTGTTTGGCGAGACGGCAACACATTGGAAAGTCACCCTCGCTGACGATTACTCACCCTTTTTACTGGCCGTACTGCCCCCTGGGGCGTTTATCTTCACCGGCCTGCTGATTGCCTGCAAGAACCATATCGATACGCAGATTAAAGCTCGCCAGGCGGCAAAAAAAGCACCCGTTATTGCCGGCGGCAAGCGCGTGCGCGTTACCGGTCATATCAGTTAAACAAATTAAACCAGTGATTATTCCCCCCCAGCACCGACTTGTACTGGCAGCGGACTCGCGGGTATGATGAGCCGCGTTGACTTTAACTAACAATACCAACAGGATACCAATATGAGTAAAAAAATCCCCCGCAGTGCCGAAAATGATTTTTCCGATGACATCATCAAACAACGTCAGGATTTTATCGAGGAGCACACCGAAGCCAAGCTGCACCACACCAAGCAATACTCCTTTGATCCACAGGAGATGCACGGCAATATCGAACACTTATTTGGCGTGGCGCAAGTCCCAATTGGCGTAGCGGGTCCTCTGGTAGTTAATGGCGAGTACGCCCAAGGGGAATTTTACGTACCCATGGCCACCATAGAGGGCACCATGCTTGCCAGCTATAACCGCGGTATGCGCGTTATTCGCGAATCCGGCGGTGTTAAAACCACAGTTTGCGGCGAGGCCATGCAGCGCGCACCCGTGTTTATTTTCGAGGATGCCCGCGATGCCCGCGACTTTCACCACTGGCTGGATGAACACTTTGAGGAAATTAAAGCGAAAGCGGAATCCACCACCCGCGTTGGCAAGCTGCTTGAAATTGAACACTATATCGCCCACCAGATGGTCTACACCCGGTTTGACTACCACACCGGCGATGCCGCCGGGCAAAACATGACCAGTAAGGCCACGTTCTGTGCCTGCGAGTGGATTCGTGAGCAGTTCCCGAAAATGAAAAACTACCTGCTCTCAGGAAACTTCGACACCGAAAAGAAAACATCTTTCATAAACTCACTGAAAGGCCGAGGTCGCCGTGTCACTGCGGAAATTACCATTCCCCGCGACGTGATGATACAGCTTCTGCGCGTCGCCCCTGAGCAGATGCAAGCCGGCCAGATCATTGCCAATACCAGTTCGTTTTTAGCCGGCTCATCCAACAACGCCGCCCATCCCGCAAATGGCCTCGCCGCGCTGTATCTGGCCACCGGCCAGGATATCGCCAATATCGGCGAATCCAACCAGTGCAGTATTTACACGCGCGTCACCGACAATGGCGACTACTTCTACTCCATCACCTTACCCTGCCTCATCATGGCCACTTATGGCGGCGGTACCAATTTACCCACTCAAAAAGAATGCCTTGAAATGCTGGGCTGCCACGGTAAAGGCAAAGTCAACAAACTGGTTGAAATCGCCGCCGGGCTGGTTGTCGCGGGGGAATTGTCCCTGTCTGCCGCCACGCGCGTCGACTCCAGTACGCACTCTAACGAATGGGTGGAAGCACACGAACGCCTGGGGCGGAATCGCTAAGTACAACTTGGTGTTGTGCCATCGGCCTGTTACCATCGCGCCGTTTTGTCTTGGGACTTTCGCGTATGGCTGATGCACAGCACCATTGTCCGTGGCGCTTTTGCAGCGCGCCGATGATTGACTGGTCCGACCGGCATTGCCGCTTTATGTGGCGAATGCTGAGTCGGCGCGTGCGGCTGTATACGCCAATGATTACCACTGGCGCGATTTTGCACGGCGACGTGGAGTACCTGCTGCGCTACGATCCACAGGAACACCCGCTGGCTCTGCAACTGGGTGGCGCAGATCCCACTGCACTGGCTCAGTGCGCAAGCATTGCCGAGCAATGGGGCTATGATGAAATCAACCTCAACTGCGGCTGTCCCTCTGATCGAGTGCAATCCGGTCTGTTCGGCGCCTGCTTGATGGCCAAGCCGGAGTTGGTGGCAGAGGCTGTGGCGGCGATGATCGATGCCTGTGCTATTCCTGTTACCGTGAAACACCGCATCGGCATTGACGATAGGGAGAGCTACGCTTTGCTCTGCGACTTTGTGGACAGGGTCGCCGAAGCGGGCTGTAAGGTATTTATCGTACATGCGCGCAAAGCGTGGTTACAGGGTTTGTCACCCAAAGAAAACCGTGAAATCCCACCACTGAACTACCCCTGGGTCTACCAGCTTAAAAAGGACTTCCCCGAGCTTCGCATCGTCATCAACGGCGGCATTGACAGTTTTGCCAAGTGCAATGAGCATTTACAACAGGTCGATGGCGTCATGCTCGGGCGCGCGGTATATAAAAATCCCTGGCTGATGGCCGATGTGGATCGTCAGCTGTTTGATAAGGCAAACCCCGTTGCGGATCGCAGCGAGTTATTTACCAAGCTCCTGCCCTACGTTGAGCGGGAGCTTGGCAGTGGCGTCAAACTCAATCACATCACCCGCCACCTGCTCGGCCTGTATCAGGGCGTCGCCGGTGCAAAACAATTTCGCCGCCACCTGTCAGAAAACGCCTGGCGCGAGGGTGCGGGGGTGGAAGTGCTGGAACAGGCACTGGCGTTCGTGCGCTAAATAAGGGCTGGGCTAAATAATCCAGGAAACTGGACAAACCCCGGTCAAATCAGGATCATGGCGCAGTCTTTTTGCTACTCCAACTGTCAAAGGTCCAACTTATGCCCAGCAAACTCGATCAATTGCGCGCCATAACTGATGTGGTGGCAGACACTGGCGACGTGGAAGCCATTGCGCGTTTCAAACCGCAGGATGCCACAACGAATCCCTCGCTGCTGTTAAAAGCCGCTCAGTTGCCCCATTACAGCACACTGCTGGATAAAGCTCGCGCCTACGCACAGAGCCAGGGCGGCAGCGACCAGGAACAACTGGATAACTGCTGCGACCATTTCGCAGTGGCGGTGGGCAAGGGCATTTTAGATATCGTGCCTGGGCGCATTTCCACGGAAGTAGACGCGCGTCTGTCATTCAATCAGGCCGCCACCACGGCGCGAGCACGCAAGTTGATCGGCCTGTATGAAGCACTCGGCATTCCGAAAGAACGTATCTTGATTAAGATCGCCTCCACCTGGGAGGGCATTAACGCAGCACGTGAGTTGGAACAAGAGGGCATCAACTGCAATCTCACTTTGCTGTTTGGCTTCGCCCAGGCCGCCGCCTGCGCCGATGCAGGAGTCTATTTGATTTCACCCTTTGTGGGTCGTATTTTGGATTGGTACAAAGCCAATACCGATGTTGTGATTAACAAACCCACCGATGACCCCGGCGTGCAATCGGTTACCCGCATTTATAACTATTACAAACAACACGGTTACGACACCGTGGTCATGGGCGCCAGCTTTAGAAACACCGGCGAAATTGAAGCCTTGGCGGGTTGTGACCGACTGACCATCAGCCCCGAGCTGCTGAGCGAACTATCGCAGGATGAAGGCAAATTGACCCAGATGCTAAATGCCAGCACAGCCAGCAGCGACGACCCCAAACAGGCGCCGTGTGAAAGCGAATTCCGCTATGCGCTGAACGATGACGCCATGGCCACGGAAAAACTGGCCCAGGGCATCCGCGGTTTTGTTGCGGATCAAAGCAGGCTTGAAGCCCTGATTCGCCAGTGACTGGCGACACCTAAAAAAACGGTTGGCCAAGGGCTGACAACTACGGCGCGGTGAGTGTTTTCATCAGCTCTTTAAACCGCGCTTCATTTTCGCTGCTCAAATCCATCAGGGTTTGATGCGCCTCAACCACGGTGCTCTTCGGCAGCGATGTCGATTCATCAGGGCTGATTAAACGAAATTCGCCGCTGATATCCGGCGCGGCTGTCTCACGTAAATCCAGCACGTCTTGCAAACACATGCTGCGAAACAAGCGCGTAATCGACGGATTCGGAGAGTACACAGTCACCGCCATACCGCGTTCGCTTTTCACCCGCAGCCCCAGCTTGGCAAGCAGACCCAAGGTCGTGCTATCAATGCCCTGGGCAGGCCCTACATCCACCGCGACAGACTGTAACTCAGGGGCAGCACATATCAGGTTAATCTGTTCCTCAATCAAATGACACAAGGTCAAACGCACATCACCTTGTAGCCGCAGTCGGTAATGTCCCTCATCACTTGACAGCAAAATCTGCCCAGCATGCCGCTCCATCAGTGCTCACACCCCAAAAATAAGGCGGCGATATCATCTGGCGCGCCCATTCCTTCACCCACTTTCAAGTTCTCCAATAGCGCATCGCCGCGCCCACACATTCTGGCAAAGTCTTGCAACAGCGCGCTTTCTTTTTCCACTAGATTCTCTTGTTTAAGCACTTCCAAAATGCCATCGGAAAATAAAGCCAGAGAAAAGGCTGCGGGTAGTTCGATACGGTATTCCTGATGACTGACCGATGCCATCAAACCCACCGGCGCGCCCTCGCCTTGCAAATACTGCGCCTGCCCATCGCTGAATAACATCGGCAAGGGCAAATGCCCTGCGATACCGTAGCACAGCTCACGTCGGCGCAAATCCATAACACCGACCACCATCGTTGCGTATTTTCCGGTTTTTGTACCCAGCAATTCATCGTTCACCAGACTCAGTATCCTCGCCGGACTGATGATGGTGTGATCGCCCCGCTCACTGTAATGAGCGCGCTTTCTGGCAAACAGTTTTTTTAGCAGCACCGTACAAAACCCCGATGCACTGCCGTGGCCAGACACATCGGCTATAAAAAACACGATGTGGTCGGTACCTACAGGGAAATAGTCAATAAAATCGCCGCTCAAATACAACGAGGGTATCAACTGATGGCTGAAATCAAAGCCCAAAATACGAACCGGGCTTTGTGGCAGCATGCTCATCTGCACCTGGTGACCGGCCTGTTGGTCGCGCTGCAAAAGAGAAGCCATATTTTGTAACTGTGTGTTTTGCCGCTGTAAATCACTTAGGCGTCGCCGCTTGCTCACCTCGCGACGAAAGACTTGCTCGAACGCCTTCAGATTTGTCACGGGCGCCAGAAAACAGTTGCTCGCACCGCAGTGTAAGGCCGCCAAAATAGCATCCGCCTCAGCGGTATTGGCAAAGACAAAACACGGCGCGTTATCAAGCTCGGACAGTGCGGATAGATACGGCGCGGCATCAGCCATGTCCTCAACCGCAAGAACCAGGGCATCGGGCGAAAGCTCGGGCGCAATGCCACGCACAACATCGTACCCGGCTGTGGCGAGTTGCTGGCTGATTGTTTCGACCATGTGGGTTACGCCAAACACAACTAACTGGCCAAAGTTATCCATGCTTCGTCCAAAATAGACCTGCCCTGAAGCGAAGGCTACGCGTGTCAGGGTTCGCAAGCAATATGCCCGCAAAAAAAAGCGGGAATAAACGGGGATACCGGAGAAAAAAACGGCGAATCGGGTAGGAATTTCGACCTTAGTCGACGCCCGACTCATCCATGTCGTCCCAGTCGTCTTCAAAACTCTGGGAGAAATCGTCCTCGATTTGACCATCGTTTATGAGGCGTTCGCGCCGCTGCAGATAGGCATCGCGCACAAACAGGTAATTATCACCTTCCAGGAGCTGATCCACACCGAGCAGGGCGGCGCGTGCATCGATCATGTCCAAACCGCGTATCGAATTTCTCAAGCGCACGTTGTCGTTGTACGTCAGGGGCGACAAATAAATATCCACCACTTGCCCGGAACCGCTGCGCAACGTGCGCGGCCCCAAAAATGGCACGACCAGATAGGGCCCGGACGGGGCGCCCCAGCTCGCCAGAGTATGGCCAAAATCCGTGCGCGCAGGCTTCAGGCCCATTTGTTCGGCGACATCAAGAAAGCCAACGAATCCCAGGGTACTGTTGAGCAAAAAACGGCCACTCGATGTCGCCGCCTGAGTGAATCGCCCCTGCAACACGGAGTTCACCGCAATCGGCACCTCACCTAAATTATCCAGCGCATTACTCACCCCCTGACGCATCCAAGCAGGAGTAATATAGTCATAGCCTTGTGCAATAGGACGCATAATCCAGCGATCCACACGCTCGTTGAAGGCAAATATCGGTCGATTGATAAACTCCAGCGGATCACTTGCGGACAGGGACACGGGCTCAACTTCTTCAGGCTTGTCTGCGTGTGCATAAGAGGGCACACACCACAGCAGCGCCAATATCGCCACGGTGGAGAGCTTCGATACCGTCGCTTTTTTCAGTATCACTTTTGTCGTTGATCTCATTGTGAAACCTTATGGGAACCAAATAGCAGTGCGCCGCGTTGAGTGGTACGCCTGACAACAGACGCCGGATTGAACTGCGCTGGAAATAAACAAGCGGCAGGCATTTTCGCGGATACTAGACCGGTTTAGCGGTACTGGCAAGTGTTTTACCCGGTAGCTTTCAGTTTTCTACTGGGTGAACAACACGACGTCCTCTGCGAGCAGCCGCTCCAACAAATCGCGACCGAAAGCGGTGCTGGCGCGCTCATCAATGCCCAGCTCTTTGGCAATAAGATCGAGCACTTGCGCGCCTGTCTGCGGTGCGTTTTGCGCCAGGATATCAAGCAGCCGCACCGTGGCCTGATTCGCTTTCATAAAACAAACCTCGTCGCTGCGTTTGCGATAGACCAGCAAATAATTTGGCTGCGCCGAGGGGGTCTGCACCACATTCCCTGGCCCAATCTCGTGCACGGGAAAATGGTAGGCGGCCGCAACCATCAAGGGTGATACCAGCAGTGGATCCGTCAGCACGCAGCCATGTGCCACAGCGGGTGGCAAGTCCTGCTCCAGGGTATCCAGATACAGTTCCAGCCACTCGTAGTGGGCCAGCTCCTGCAGAAAGGGGAAATCGCGTGGGTCAGGCTCGTAGGATTCCATCAAAAAGCGCAGAAACTCCTGGCTGATTTGCAAAAAATACGGTGTGTGGCAGCGATGCTTTGCGATAAATGTCTGTACCAGTGTATGCCAATGCGCGTCGTCATGCAGGCTGCGCAGTACCGGAAAGCCACTGCTGATAAAGCCCTCTATATTGTTATAGACCAGCTCGCGATAGATCGCCAGACGCCGTGGTTCTATGCCCTCCGGGGCGGGTTCTTGCAAAGGGTTGCGCAAATAGCGCCCCATGGCGCGCTGCACCTGCTGCAATGACAAGCTCACACCGGCACCTGTCGCGAAACGCCGCTGACATCGACGGCGGCCTGAATCTGTCGAATGCGCTCCACTTCAGCGAGTAGTTCACTCATCGGCGGAAAGTTAAAATCCCGTTCCAGCAGGGTGGGCTTGCGCCCCACACGTCGATACACCTCGGCAAGCAGCGTCCATACGGGCTCGATAACGGCCGCGCCATGGGTGTCGACTTTGAGATCTTCTGCTTCATCGTAATGCCCGGCAATATGTAAATACACCACTTTCTCAAGCGGCAAAGCATCGAGATAATCTTCGGGCTTGTAGTTGTGGTTTATGCTGTTCACATACAGGTTATTCACATCCAGCAGCAAGTTGGCGCCAGATTCAGCGAGCACCGCATCGACAAATTCGGCCTCACTTAACTGCTTGTGCGGCTGTGCATAATAGGAGGCGTTTTCGAGCACCAGGGGCTGGCCGATCATATCCTGCACCTGACGGATGCGCGTGGCCACATAGTGTACCGCCTCCTCGGT
Source organism: Gammaproteobacteria bacterium (assembly GCA_002748505.1). Classification (GTDB taxonomy): domain Bacteria; phylum Pseudomonadota; class Gammaproteobacteria; order Pseudomonadales; family Halieaceae. Next base: position 9,140 of record PDSN01000058.1, read on the forward strand.
AAAAGGAATTGGCAGCAAATCGTAGAGATGGCCTTCGCTGGCACAATAGGTTAAGTGCTCACTGTAGAGCACACAGTTGTAGCGCCGAATATGATCCGCGATGGCCGCTATCAAGTCCCTGTCCAATGGATCGGGACCGCCAATATCCAAAGACAAGCCGTGCAAGGCCATGGGAAAGCGCTCGGCAAGCGCCGCATACTGACGCCCAAAACGCCCCCCTACACCAATCCAGTTTTCCGGCGCAGCTTCAAGAAAATCGACCTGGCCGTATTCCAGGGCGCTAAACTCAGCGAGCAGGGCGCGCCGCAGACCAAGACCCACCCCGCCCAACGCTTGCGCCCCCGTGTTTGGCATCAGCGGCTAGTGCCACACTTGCCTTCACCGCATTTGCCTTCCTTGACTTTGCTTTCCAGCTTGGCCTTGGCCTTGTCAGCGCCGCATTTACCCTCGCCACACTTGCCTTCTTTGACCTTGCCTTCTTTGACCTTGCCTTC
>PDSN01000176.1 GCA_002748505.1 Gammaproteobacteria bacterium
GCGATGGTACGAGCGTTAACCGTGTCCCCCATCAAATGGGCAGTTTGTGCCAGCTGATAGTAGATATCACCATTTTGTGGGCGAATACGTTGAGCACGCTCAAGCAGCGACATCGCCTGGCGATAGTTGCCCTGTCGACGCGCATCGGCGGCTTTTTGCGTCAGTTTTTGATAGGCCGTTGCTCCGGTTTGCAACCCGGGCGACGGCGCGGCTCTGACGCCAGCTACAGGTTTTTGCTCACCCACCAATACCGGCTCGCGCGTTTCCACTGGTGGGAATTCTCGCTTATCCGGGGCTGGTGCAATACCTGTGGTGGAGCACGCGCCCAGGGCCAGCGCCGCAAGCACCGTTGCAACTCGAATCATTAAACTCTCCTTATGTGCATTTTGTCGCAAAGCATCACACGCTTTACGGTTGCCGTCTAGTTCACCGGCTGGCAAAATTTCGGCTCATTTTCTGAGGTTTACACAATGCTTGCACCGCTGTCACCTGTGCTGACCGCCACCCTGCCCTGGCTTACCCACGCCAACAACGCTCAGCGGCTGAACATTCTTACCTATCACCGCGTACTTGCGCAGCCCGATGCGTTTCGCACCGCCGAACCCACCGCCGATGTGTTTGACTGGCAGATGCGCCTGCTGGCCACACATTTTACCCCGTTGTCACTGGCCGATGCGCTGGCGCATCTGGATGCGGGAACACTGCCTAAACGCGCCGTGTGTGTCACCTTTGACGATGGCTATGCCGACAACCTGAGCGTCGCCCTGCCTATCTTAAAGCGCTGGAAAATACCGGCCACCGTGTTTGTAAGCACTGACTTTTTGAATGGCGGACGCATGTGGAACGACACCGTAATCGAGTCCGTGCGCCGCTTTGAAGGCGACCAGCTGGTTCTGCGTGAATACGACCTGCCTGTGCTGGACATGCGCAATTATCAGGCAAAACGGACGGCCTTACGCGAAATTATTATCGCTATCAAACACCGCCCTCAAATCCAGCGCAGCGCCGCAGTGGACGCTCTCGCCGCACAGGTAAACGACCTCCCCAATGACCTGATGATGAGTGACCAGCAGGTACAGCAGATGAGCGAGGCCGGTGTGGAAATTGGTGCCCACACCCTGTCACATCCTATTTTAACGACCTTGGATGACGCCACCCTAGAGCGGGAAATCACCGGATCACGCGCTTACCTGCAAAACCTGCTCGACAAACCCATTCGCTATTTTGCCTATCCCAACGGCAAACGCGGGCCTGACTATGGCCAGCGCGAGCGGGATTTGGTGGAACAACTGGGCTTTGCAGCCACGCTGTCCACCAACTGGGCGGTGGCGCACCCAGGCAGTGATCGCTGGCAATTGCCACGGTTCACCCCCTGGGACAAAGACCCCCTGAAATTTCACCTGCGCCTGCTGCTGAACTACCGCAACCCCGGTTAACCCTAGCCCGGATCTTTCACCAGTACGGTGACTCATCCATTATTATTTATTTAATATCAATGAGTTATCAACCTTCTTTGTCATTTATTCCCGAAAATTCCATTTACTGGTGAAATATCCGGGCTAGGCGCCGCTTCATCGTTGCGCCCAGCGTCAAGTACCAAACTCGTAAATCCCCACTCTCCTGGCAGTGCGCCCCAGGGGTGCGCTATACTGGCGCTCAAGTATAGACCTACTCAGGACATGTTAGCCCATGCTGCGCCCAGTTTTAGTATCTATTGCCGCCACATTTGTGGCCAGCCTCACACTTGTCAGCGCGCCAACCCATGCGGTGCCTGTCGGCACAACGCCCTTTGTGGGCGAAGACTTTCAGGGACGCCCCTGTCATGGCCGCAAAGAAAACTACGGTCCTTTCGACTATCTGGAACGCGCCGCCCTTCCGGGTGAGCTCAACGTCGTGGAAAAACACCATTTTAACTCCGATGTAGAGCACCTGATTCGCGGCCAGACCTCACCCACACCAATGGGTGATATTTCTTACACCCTGTACGCATGGCCAAACCATCACCGCGCCCTGTACAGTGCGATTCGGTTTCGCCTGCGGGGCTATCCCGAGTATCGCATTCCCAAAAACCGAAAAATTCCAACGGCGGAGTGCTTTTTACAACGCGCCATTCAGTTCAGTCCGCGCGATGCAACCACCTACATGCTGTATGGCATTTTATTACAACGCACCAAACAACCGGAAAAAGCGCTCCAACAGTATCGTTTAGCACACAATATCAACCCCAAAGACACCCAGATCATCTACAATATGGCACTGGTGCTGGTTGAACTTGGCGAATTGGATGAAGCCCAGAAACTGGCAGACCAGGTCTACGCAACTGACTTTCCCCTCAAGGGCTTGCAGAAACGCCTGGATCAGGCCCGGGCAGCGCAAAACCCCGACAGCGCTGCAACAACGGAGGAAAAGCAGGCAAAGCCAAAAGCGCCGCCGGCCAACAAGAAAATAAAAGACTTATTTCCCAATAGCCAATAGCGACCAATCCCGGGTTTCGGTAAATAACTGCTCGCGCCAGTGAGAACGGGAAAAGGTATGGTCGGCATCGGCCATATCGCTGAATTCGATACGCTGATTGAGGTCTGAGTTCTGCCATAGGGCTGACTTGCCGATAAAGTCTTTGAACTCCTGGGCGATATAATCATTGCCACTGGTCAACACATACACCCTGCCCGAATACAGCATCAAACTGCGCGTAAGGCGCTCGGGAAGCGGCAGTGCAACCAGGTCCGCCTCATCGACGGCGCGCCCATTACTTTGACGACCTTTACGCGCATTCGACACCAGCCCCAGCCAGCCCTTAACGGAGCGGAGCAGAGAAAAGTCACCACTTTTAACCTTGTGCCAGAACTCGGGATCGCGCAAACGCCCCCAGTAGTAATGCTTGAGATAGGTTTGCGCTTGACCGGCTTCCGTGCGAATCCAGGGATTCACCATAAAAATACCATCGACGCGATCATCATTGTGCGCGTAAAACGCCGCCGCCGAGGCGGACTCGCATTCGCCCCAGATCACCACACGCTCAAGGCTTGGATGTTCTTTAAAAAACACATCAATCGCGGCGCCGATATCTGCGCCCATATCCATAAAACCCTTGCACTGTCCTTCACTGTCGCCCGTACCGCGATGATCGAAACGCAGTGTGGGCATACCTGCAGCCGCCATTTGCCGCCCCAGGGCAACAAACTGACGATGTGCACCCACGCGAAACTGTGGGCCACCAGCCACGACAATCAGCATGCCCGCGCGGGCAGGCGTTCCAGGCTCATGCAAGATGCCCAACAACTGCGAGCCTTCACAATCAAATACCACAGGGCGCTCAGCCACGTTGACCTGCGCACCAGCCTGGCGCCATTTATCCATCACCGTTTTATCGCCGCGGGGTGTCTTGCGCTCGGCACTTGCCAGCACGGTATACCAATCTACCGGTAGTGCTAATTGCGTCATATGCGCGTTTAAGCTCGCCGCCTGCAAGCCCTTAAACAGCCCTGGGGAAATATCGTAACCCGCCACCTGAATGCTGTTGCCATCATTGATTTCCTGCTCCAGCGCTGCGGTGGAAGTAGCGGTTTCATCACGCCCTATGGAAGCCGCAACTTTCAGGCGCAAAAACTGATTCAGCGCCACCTTACCACTGGCCACAGGCTGCCAAAACACCAGATGCTCAACTGGAGCCCGCTCTGCCGCAGCCGCCGCCAACATCGCTCCCAAACGAATACCGAGCAAGGTCACGCGCTTATAGCCCAGCTCGCGAGCATGGTGAATGGCTGTTACCGTGTCATCCGCCCATTGCTGCCAGTCACCATCGATAAAATCACCGGCGCTATCACCGGTGCC
>PDSN01000177.1 GCA_002748505.1 Gammaproteobacteria bacterium
CGCAGCGAGCTGGCGAGCGCGGCAGCGTGGGCGGCATCTCATTACAGACAAAACCCGAATGATAATATCGCCATTGTCCTGCCGGATATGAGGGGCGACAAACCGGTGCTGGAATACTATTTACGCCGCGAGTTTAATTGTCTCGGTAAAGACTACACCAGTTTGCCCGTGAATTTTTCCCAGAGCTTCCGCTTGGGGCAAACCCCGCTGGTACAGAGCGCACTGGACTATCTGAGCTTATACTGCGACGCTCTGCCACTGGATCGCATCGTGACCCTGTTACAGTCGCGGTTTTTCGGAATCTGCGAGCCCGACAGTGCCGATACAAGCCTGTTGATAGAGCAGTTGTGCAGTTGGGGGGCAACTGAATATGATAGCGCCAGTCTGCGAAACGCTGCGCCCGATACCGCCCTGGCCGGGGTTTTACGGGAGCAGGCCCACGCGCCACAGCTAAAAAATAACTATCACCCGTCCGCGTGGGCGCAGCGCTGGTGCGAGATCTTAGATGAGGCGCTTTGGCCGTCGGGTGAGAGTTTGGATTCTTTGGAATATCAACAGCTGCAACAGTGGTTTGAGTTGCTGGAACGTCTGGCCTGTGCCGATGAGATCTGCGGTAAACTGCCCTATCGCAAAGCGCTGGCGCTGTTAAAACGTGTCGCTGCGCAAACCGACTCGCAACCGCAAACCCCAGCGGCAAGGGTGCAGGTTTTGGGTTTACTGGAAGCCGAAGGCCTGCAGTTCGAGCAAATCTGGCTGTGCAGTATGCAGGCGGACACCTGGCCCCCAGCGGCGCGCAGTAATCCCTTTATTCCCCTGTCATTGCAGCGTCAGTTGCAAATGCCGCATTCAAGCCCCGCACGGGAGTGGGAATTTGCGACCCAGATAATGACGCGGTTTATGCAGTCGTGCGCTGTTGTGCGGGCGAGCTATGCGCAAATAAGTGATGGGGTGCCCGCGCAGCCCAGCGCCTTGATCGATGATTTTACCGAGCAGGTGATGGCCCCTGCGGCGCTTGATGAGCAAGCTTGGGCAAAGGCCCAGGCTGATTGCGAAATGGAAATGTTAGAGGACTGGCAGGCACCGGCGGTGGATGCTGCCGAGCGCGATACCCTGCGCGGTGGCAGTCGCATTTTAGAGTTGCAATCGGGCTGTGAACGCCACGCGTTTGTTGCCTATCGCCTGGGGCTGCGCGCCCTGGATGAGCCCAGCGCAGGTCTATCGCCGATGGCGCGCGGCATCATATTGCACAGCGCACTCTATCGAATATGGGGCAAGCTGGGTGACAGCGTGCGGCTAAAAGCGATCCGGGGGCAGCCACTTGCGGAGCTTATTCGGGATTGTGTACAAGCCGCCATTGGGGACTTGCCCGCCCAGGGGCCACAGGCGCGGGCCCAGCGCTGGAAGGCGATAGAACAACAGCGCCTGGAGGGCTTGATTGGGGAATGGCTGGAACTCGAAGCCCGGCGCGAACCTTTTACCGTCAGTGCCAGAGAAAAAAACATCGCTTTTGAGCTGGAAGGCTTGCCGCTGCGCCTGCAAATTGATCGCATCGACACCTTAAATGATCAGCGGGAATTTATTATTGATTACAAGTCCGGAAAGGTCAACGCATCAGGTTTATGCGGTGATGTCTTAAAGGCGCCGCAGCTACCGCTGTATTTGCAGGGTTCATCTGCTGCGGCGGGTTTGGCATTTGCCTCCTTAAAACCCCGGGATATGAAATTTGCCGGGGTTGGCGATGGCCTGGGCATCAATGGTGTCAGCGACCCGCCAACGGGGAGTTGGCAGGAGCAGGTCAGCCAGTGGCAACAACAGTTGACGGTGTTGGCAAGGAGCTTTATGGCAGGGGAGGCCTCTGCCATTGGCTGCGATGAA
>PDSN01000059.1 GCA_002748505.1 Gammaproteobacteria bacterium
ACGTTGGTCGCCGCGCCGCCGCCAGTGTTGTTGACGGTGATGGTGTAGGTGAGTACATCGCCGGGCTCCACATTTCCGCCGTTGTCATCGACTACCGTTTTCGCAGCACTGAGTGCAGGTATGCCGAGGTTCGCGGGGTCGCTGGCGGTCACGGTACGCTCATTGGCCTGCGCAGTTGCGTCATCACCGGGCAGGGTGGTAGCGCTGGCATCAGCAGTACTGGTGATGCTGGTGGCGCTGGCGCCTGGCAGCAGGTCAATGGTGAACTCAAAGTTCGCGGTTTCACCGGGGGACAGCACCTGCGCGGGGTCAGTCTCATCGCCCAGGGTTTGCAAGGTCACGGTGATAATACCACCGGCCTCGCTGACCACAAGCTCATAACCGGCGGGAATGGTCGTCGCGGTAATGCTGTTGACGTCAAAAATGCTGGCGTCAAACGTTTCGGTAATCACGCTCTGGTAGGCATCGGCGGTGCCGGTGTTTTCCAGGGTGAGCGACACGGTGGCGGTGCCATCGCTGAAGTCGCTGTAGTCGTTGCTGAGGTTAAGCGCCGGGCTGACCACGTCTACGTCTACGCTGCTGCTTATGCCACCTGCCGGGGCGCCATCGAAGGTTAGTACAGCTGCGTTGTTTAACACATCGCCATCGACGTTGCGCGGATCATTAACTACGCGTGCGGTTACGCGCACCACGATTTGGTCATTGGTGTCATTAAGGCCATCAGGCGTGTTGGAGACGTCCCCGAAGGCAAAGGTGACGCTGTTGCCTGCGACGACCGGCGTTGGCGAACTTACGGTGATATTGCCACCGACACTGTACACCGACGCGCTGAGGTACTGGAGAACGCCCGCTGCATCGTCTTGCAAAGTATCGCGCAGCTCGACGTTATTGGTGTCGCCTTCATCGAAGGTCATGGTGAGAAAATACTCAATTTCTTCACCGATGGTGGCATCAGTAACGCCCGCGGTGTGTTGCGACTCATCGGTCGACACCACCGAGGTGCTGTGAACGGTTTTGGTGATTGCCGCACCGTTCACGGTTTGCAAAGTGGCGGAATCCGTTGCCGAACGCGCGCGGTTTTGCCCTGAACCCGTAGTGGAGTCCCAGCTTACTGTAGCGGTGTTGGAGTATGAGCCCGGACTCACCACGGTGTTGCTGATCCTCACGTCGTACGCGATGGTACAATTGCTATTGAGCGCCAGGTTAGTCATTGTGAACTGCGCAGTGCCCGTGGTGCCGTCCGCGGGCGAAGCAGCGATGGCGAAGCCTGGACAGGTGCTGGTGACGTTGGCGTTATCTACCCACAGCATATCGGCGTTGAGGACATCCGATACTTGCACATTCTGTGCAGTGGCTGAGGACTCGGCGGCAGGGTTGCTTACCGTCAGGGTGAAGCGGTGTACGTCAGCCGCAGCCACTTGCGCAACGTCAGTGCCGTTTCCAGTGAGCTTTTCAATCGACAACTCAGGTACCACAATATCGAACGCGGTGTTGTCCAGCAGTGGCGCATTGGGGGTGCCGTCGCTTTGCTGGGATTCCAGGCGGGCCACAACAGGCAGACCGACATCCGCTTCGGTGTTGTCTGGGTTGTCGTTAACCATAGCCACCACGCGAACCACGATGGTGTTCGGCCCAGGCCCGTTGGCATTGGCAACATCACCTAAGTCCCATGCCAGACAGGTAGGCGATGGGGGGGTACAGGCGCTGCCGGCGGCACCAGCACCAAGGCCGGAGCCTATGGTCAGGTCGCTGCCAACGCTAATGATTTGCGAGCTGACGGGAGTCACTGACACACCGATATCGGGCAACAGCACTTGCAGCACTGCATCGTCAACATTGCCATCGGGCAGGGTGACGGTGACATCGAAGGTCGCGGTCTCACCAATTGCTACTGTCAACCATGACGATGTTTACGCCTGGCTCACTGACGGTCAGAGTTTCAGTGTCGCTGCGGTTGTATTCGCGGCGATCACCGAAGGTATCGGGCAATGAATGCCATTTCAGTGCCGCAGTGTTGTTGATGTTGTCGCCGTACACCGCATTGGTGTTCACGGTGGCCTGGTAGGTCAGCTCACAGCTGGCACCCAGAGGGAACTCGTTCCAGCTCGCGCTGAAAGCATTGCCGGTGGTGCTGCTGGAGGTGGGCGCGCTGGGGCAGGTGCCGGTACCGCTGCTGCCATTGACCAGGGTCAGGCCCGCGGGCAGGGTATCGCTGACGCTGACATCGCTGGCACTCATGGTTGAGGCCGCATCATGGCTTACGGTGACCGTATAGGTGACTGTATCACCTGCGGTAGCGGGGTTGGGATTGACAGATTTGCTAATCTCCAGGATGGGTTCTGCAACCTCCATGGGGTAAAGCGCGGTCGCTACGGCGGTGCCGCCAAAATCCACCGAGGCAGAGTTATCCGCTTCATTGCCGTTTGCGTTGGCGGTCACATCCAGGACGATTGCGTCAATTTCGATAACGATTTCATCGTCCGTATTGGTGCCGTCAAGAATGTTATGTGTAACGGCGCCAAAGGTCAGCGTAACGGTGTCATTATTGGCGGCGCCACCGCTGTTGCTGTAAACAGGTGTGGGGTTGGGAGTGGCAGCAGTGATATCGCCATTCGCTCCCACCCGAACCACTTGAGTATCGGTGATTTCGAAATCCATACCCGTTGTCGGCAGTGTGTCGCTTACCACCAGATTACTGACATCAACCTCGGGTATGGTGACAGTGATGGTAAAGGTGATGCTTTCACCAACCGTCAGCGCCGAACCGCCAGCGGGAGTTACCGCCAGGCCATCGGTAAGGGTAGAGTCTGTCGACTTCAAGGTTTTGCTGATGGCCGCGCCGCTCACGGTAAAGGTGGCGCTGTTGTTGGTGCGATAATCGTTGCTTTGGCCAGGATTCGCGGTATTGCCTGTACGCTCAACACCAAAAGTATTGTGCGGTGAGGTGGCAGGTGGCGCTCCTGCAATACTGTGCCATTGGAGATCGACGGGCGCGGTCAGTACGGCGCCGGCAACGGGGTTGGTATCAAAGCTGACATCGTAAGTGATGGTACAGGTATCGCCCGCTGCGAAGGTATCCCAGCTGACATCGAGACTCTCCGGGGTCGCGGCGCCATCGTAGTTGTCCGTATGCACGCCACAGTTACCTGCAAAACTGATATTGCTGTAGTGCATATCCCCGGCGAGCAAATCCGCCAGTTGCACATCGTAGGCATCAGTGCCTGAGGTGTTAGTAATCACAATCGTGCCGGTAAAATTGGCACCGCCATCACCGGTGGTTTCACTAAAGCTTTTACTCACCGTGAGCGTGGGTTCGTTGACGGTGATGGGATCGGAGGTGGCACTGGCACTTTGCTGGTTGCCACCTGTGGGCGTCCAGTTAAGAGCCGCACTGTTGATAAGGGCGTGGCCCTGCACGTTGGTGTTGACGTTAAGCACCTGTGCACGGAACTCAATGGTAATGGTTTCAGCCACGGCGTTATTGCTGTTGCTGTTGGTCAAAGTGCCAAAATCCAGGGTGAGGCGACGGCCCTGGTCAATCGCCGCAGCGCCTATATCAGAGACTGTAGCAGCAATGCCAGAGATGGGCCCCTGACTGCTGCTCAAACCCGCACTGCCTGTTACGGAAACCACATCAACCACCGCCATGCCCGGTGGCAGAGTATCAACCACCCTTGCCGCCGGCATCTCGCCCTCGGGCACGGTTACCACCAGTTGGTAGGTGACAATTTCACCAATATTCGCCGCAGCCGCCGCGCCCACGGGTACGATGGTGCTGTAGGATTTTTCCACGCTGGGGCTGGTCAATGTGGCATCGGCGGTATCGTTGACCGCAGGGAATGTCTCGGTGCTGGCCGCTGTGGCCGTCCAGGTCGCTTCTGCGGTTTTGGTCAGGGTGCTGGAGACGTCGGCACTGCTGTTAACCGTACACTGAACACTTACCAGCGCCGTGTCGCTGCCAAAGGGCGCACCGCCCCCGACGGGGTTGTCGTCGTTGCCATCCAGTGGATCGTTCAGGGTGATGCCCGTGCTGAGGTTACCGCTAAAGCCCAGGTTAGTACCATTACCGTTGACCACCGTTACCGAGCCATCGTTACAGTTAAGACCGGCTACAACGGGGCTGGTGATCAGCACGTTGTGTGCGCTGGAACCACCGGTGTTTTCCACCGTAAAGGTGTAGGTCAGGATGTCGGCCGCATCGATATTGCCAACATCGCTGTCAGCCAGTTCCGTACTGGGGTCTGCGGGGACGGCAGGCGTAAACGTGGCAGCCGGATTGTCGGCTGCTGTCACACCCGCGGTAATGTTCAGCTCGGGGGCATCCAGTTCAATATTGATGGTAAACAGCTCTGAACTGAGCACTGGGTTGGAGTTGTTGTACTCCATTTGCATCAGGTTGGATAGCACCAGCCCGTCTGCATAGGGATCGGAGGTGATGACGGTGGCGATGTCCACCGCGATAATCTGGGTGGTGACGACGACAATATCGTTATCAAAAGCCACGGAAACCGAGTTGTTGCTGGCATCAACAGTGACGACCATATGGTCTCTAAGGAGGTCACCGCCCGGGCTGCTTTCCTGTAAAAAGGTCGGGTCGGTGGGAATGGTCACGCTGGTAATACTACTGTCAGCAGCGCCCACAGCAGAGCCCACGGGAATCACCGGCAAGGGCATAAAATCAGTGATGACCACATCGTCGGTGCTGCCCGCCGGTATGGTCATTTCCAGGCGGAAAGTCACCGCTTGACCTGGGGTAAACGTCGCCGGTACGGGGTTTGGGTCGATAATGCTTTTGCGCAAGGTGTTGGGCGGAATCAGAATACTGGCGCTTGAGGTGTTTTGACTTACGCCGCCTTCAGTCAATGTATAGTCGGTCTCGGCGTTGTTGGTCAGGGTATCGTTCGCGGCCACCGCTTCGGTATCGCCGGCGTAGTATTGATCGATGCTGCCGGCATAGCTGATGGTACCAACTGCGCCGGCCGGTAAATCCGCTCCAAAAATACTGCGAAGATTCCAGGTGAGTCGAGTTTGCCCGGCATTTGGTGTGTTGTTGGCTACCGTTGGTTCAGGGGGCGTTTGCGCTGCGCCGTTAATGGTGATGTTTGTGCTGCTGGCGGTGTAGCTGATACCATCGGGTAATTCATCCACCAGCGTATAAGCACTCGCACCGCCGGTGTAATCGGACACACGGAAGTTCAGGGTGTACACCAAATCGGTAGAGCCTGGAGTATTAGAGCCGCTTACGCTCTTAACCATGGTGGATTGACGAATAGTTACGTCTGTGTTGTCACTCAGTGGGGGAATAGCAGCACCATCGTAGTTACCGTTCATGGTAACTTCGTTGTTGACGATATCCTGGCTGTTGTTTACGCCCTCCGCAAGAATATCCACCGCAAACACTTCAAAGCTGAAGCTCAGGTCATTAGGGCCGGCGGTGCCGGTAAGGGAATCACAGGTCACGGTCAGAGTGCCGCCGGGGTTGTTGACATCTTTATCCGCACTGTCGCTGTCCACGTTGGGTGTGGTGTTTACAGCACAGTTGGTACCGTTGGCGGCGGTTACGGTGATATCGCTGGCATTGGTGCCCGTCCATTGCAGTTTATTCGACAGAATATCATCTAACTGCACGTTATCGATGGTTGCCTGATCGGAAACATCAACCACAACGGTGTAAGTAAAGGGGTGCGAGGGGCCGGGTGGGCGCTCGTTCTCTGGGGCAGAGTGGGTCTTTTTGATGCGCGCCAGCACGGGAGTCACATTTCGAATCACTGCGTTAGTGGTCACTGGGCCGTTGGTTCCCTCCGCCGTGTCGCCAAACTCAAAACCGGGGGTTACGCTCACCGGCAGAGCAGCGTTGAGCTCAGCAGCGACGCTGGGCTTAGTGCAGATTCTTAAGGAAAAATCAGGGCTGGATTGGGCTACCGCGCCGATGGGATAGCGGTACAGAAAGGCCTGCCCATTCTCTAAACCGTTGATCGGGTCGCCAGTGATGGGGTCTGTAAGTACGCCAGTGGCGTCGAAGGTGCCAATCAGCTCACTGCTGGCATTCTGGTTGATGAAATTGACCGACTCCACGTCTAAGTTGGGTGGATACGCTACCACCAGGTAGGGGCCGTAGCCGATGGTGCCAGAGGTGTTCTCAAACACCGCATCGAAACAGGCGCTTTCGCCAATCAGTGGCTCGGCGGGCAGGCCGTCCAAGGTAACCACGGGTGTCTGTGCCGAAGCTGCGCCCGACAGTAACAATGAGGCTGCAAAGGCAAAAGCCGACAGATAACGTAAAGGTGATTTCATCATCATTCTCTTTGGTGATAACAACCCGCCATGCCGGTTTTTTGGCAATGGCGATAAGCTCCAGGATGGCCATCCAGTAATCTGGACAGCATTTCGCGCCATCATACAATATAAGAAAGTGTAAATATGCAGGGTTTTTAAGGAATTGACCAAATAATCGGCTTGAGCCGCCAATTGTTACAAAGCCTATACGTTAGCGGCGAAATACGAGCTTGCGAGGCGGTGATGGCGGCACCACCTCGCATTGTTCAGCGCAGGGACTGGGCGAAAATACCGAGAATGACCAGGGGGCAGACGTAGCGCACGTAACCTGGCCAGATGCGCCAGAACAGGCTGTGTTCCGCATTGGCATCGTTCTTTTGCAGCTCGGCCAGCAGTGAGTTGCGATGCCATACCCAGCCTGCAAACACGCAGAGCATAAAGCCCAGCAGGGGTTGGCTGTAGCGCGTGGTCAGGGCGATAACAAAGCCAAAAAGGGTGTCGAAATTCAGTAAAATACCCAGGCTGACCAGGAAAATAGCCCCGCCGATCAGGTAGGTGACGCGGTGACGGGGTTGGTTGTAGGTTTCTACGGTATAGGCCACCGGCACTTCCAGCATGGAAATAGACGAGGTCAGGGCGGCAATGCTCATCAAAAAGAAAAATACGCTGGAAACCACAATGCCCGCAGTGCCCATGCTCTCAAACAATGCGGGCAAAACAGTAAAAATCAGGGTGTCTTCCGACAGCAGGGCGCCGCTTTCGGTGAAAATCTGAACCCCGTTGTGGGCCGCCACGTACATGGCAGGTAACACCAAAAAGCCCGCCACCACAGCGATGCAGACATCCACCAGAGTGACCATGCCACCGAGTTTGGGCAGGTGTTCCCGGTCGTTGATGTAGGAACCGTAGACCAGCATAGTACCCACGCCCAAAGACAGGGAGAAAAAGGCCGAGCCCAGGGCCGCCACAATCAGCTCCGGTTGCAGCGCAGAGGAAAGATCCGGTTGTAAATAGACTTTTAAACCCTGCATCGCTCCGGGCAGGGTCAGCACATACACGACCAGAGCGACCAGCATCAGTAACAGCGCGGGCATGAGACGCGATGACCAGCGCTCGATACCCGATTGCACGCCCTTGGAAATAATGCCCACGGTCAGCAACATGAATACTGCGGCAAACAAGATATTGCGTGAAAAAGAAAACTCTATCAACCAGGCGTGAATACCGTGCAGGCCAAACAGTTCAAACAGCGAGCCGAGACAGTAGGCTATCATCCAACCGGCGACAATCGCGTAGAAACTCAAAATTAAACTGGCCACGGTAAAACCGATAATGCCCGTTGTCGCACCGATTCGGGCGCTTACCGGCCCGTTGCTGATCTGTTTTAAGGCGCTGACCGTGTTGGCGTGGGCATGGCGGCCGATGATTAACTCCGCCATCAGCGCGGGGTAGGCCAGGACAAAGGCTAAAAGCAAATACACCAATAAAAACGCGGCACCACCGTTGCTGGCAGCCTGGGTGGGAAATCCCCAGATATTACCCAGGCCAACCGCACTGCCTGCGGCGGCCATGATAAATCCAAAACGTGAACTGAATTCTCCGCGGGTTGCAGCCATTGTGATGTCTCGACGTTGTTATCGACGCGATGGTAGCACAGCTTGCCCTGCGAGCGTAATTGGAACGCGGCTCAGGCGTTCTGCTTACGTCAATGCCTAGACTGCGAGGGAGTCTGACGCGGTTCACAGGGTCTGGCTTTGACCTGATATTTATCGGCACCGAACGCCTTTAGCAGCAGTTTTGGCAGCAGCGACAGTGCCTCGGCGGTGGCGTCCGCAGCGGCCTTGGCGACAGAGGGTTTCACTTCGGGGTTTTGCAGCGTGCCTTTGATTTTCACCGTTGCCGGCACTTGCAAACGGCGGGATTTGGAGTAGGGCGTAACCCGGAAGTCAATGCCGTCGTTGTGGAAGTTGATACTGCCTTTGCCGGTGGCGATCATATTGGGGGATTCCACAAACAAGGTGTCGGTGTGGGCGACGCCCTTAGCGAGGGCGATCTGCGCCATGGCGCAATCCACAAACGTGCTTGCCTGCTGGGAAGCACCGGTGTAGAGCCATGCCAGAATGTCAGTGGCCAGCATATCGTAGGCGGCGCCTTGGATCAGTGCTTTTTCAAGCGCGATGGAAAGACTGCCATCCAGGGCGTTGAGCAGGCTGGCGGGTGTATCACCAAGAGCAGACAGGCCGCCACGAAGGGACAGCGCTCCATCTATTGGCGCCGCCATGCCGAGGTCGGTCAGCAGTTTACCCAGGGCAATTTGCCGGGCATCCACCGCCAGAGAGACAAACGGTGTGCTGCCGTTGTGATCGATAATGCCGCGCATTTCACCGATGGCCTCGCCGTATTGCACGGTAAAATCCCGGAGCAGATAGCGCCTGTCGGAGGCGTCGAGGTGCAGGCGTAAGCCGTCCAGTTTTGAGCTGGCACCGTAAACCCTGCCCAGATTTATCTGCAGATCGAAAGGCAGCGCCGGGGCTTTATCCAAGTACCTCGACAGGCTAAGGGGGCTGCCCGGCTCATCCTGGTCACTCGCTTCGCTGGTTTGCGCAGCGATGCCCAGGTCCGCCAGCCACAGCGCTTTACTGTCAATCGACAGAGCAATGCTGCTAAGCCTGTCATTTTTGCTGCGCAGCTCGCCACCAAGCTGAAAGTGGCTTTTGTTAAAATCGATACCGCCATCGAGGCGAATACCCTTATCACTGATGCGAGCATCCAGGCGCCCTTTGCTGCGGGCGATAGCGCGACCGCTCAGTTGTTGTAACAGCGCTTGATTGTCACTGTTAAATTGCAAAACCATCTGTCCTGCGGGGCGGTAGAGGTCATTTAAGGCGCCGTTGATACTGATCTGGGTGTTCGCAAAACCGCTGGCGCGAAGATTTATCGCCGACAGTGAAGCGCTGTCCTGGGTCGCCTTTAGTTCCGCGGAGCCAGTGATAGTAGCGCCTTCAGTCGCCTTACCCAATTGTTCGGGGAGTCGCTCGCCAAGCAGTTTTGGGCTCAGGCGTGTCAGTGACAGGGCGAATTTTGCCTGCGGTGCCTCGGTCAGTGACTGTATAGCCCCGCTGGCGTTTGCGACCAGGTAGGGCTGCTTGATGTCTGCGCTGACCTTGTTCAGTGACCACTGCGCTGCACCCTGTTCAAGTACCGCATCAATGACAACAGGACCGATACCGTGGTAGTTCGCGCCAGGGTCAATGCCCAGCAGTTCAGTGAGCGCAGCGATATTGGCGATGCGGGCCTTCAGGGGTAGTAGCGCATCTTTAATGCGGGTTTCGCTGTTATCCGTAGCCGGTGTAATCAGTGCGCTGCCGTTTGCGCCGCTGATACGCACCGTGTTGTTATCGCCCGCTGACAACTGCATCTCGGATAAGGCAATGCCCGCCGCTGTTTGTTGAAGTGTACTCTTTATCTGCCAGGCTCCCAGTTCCACTGGCAGTTTACCCACCCAGGGTTGAAGCAAGGCCAGTGTTGGCCCGGAGGCGCTGAAGCTGGCGCGGTGTCTGTTGAGTCCGGTGATACTGTTGTCACTTGCGGGGGTGACATCGGGCAGAGCTTCACCTGTCAAACTCAATTGCAGGCCGTTGTCGGCGAATGTGGACAGGGTAAAGCGCTCAGCGCGCAGTGCCTGTAGAGAACCGCCCAGGTCGAGTGTCGCTCTGGCTTCACCCAGCTCTTTCAGATCGATATCAATCCAGTTGCGCAGTAACTCTGGATCGCCCAGCTGACCGCTTGCGGTTAATGCCAGACTGTTACTGCCATCGAAGGCATAGTGAATCTCACCGCTTGCCTGAAAAGCGTAGCTGGGCAGGTTTTGTAGCGAAAAGCGTGCGTCGCTGATGGTCAGCGCTGTATTGTTGCCTGCTAATAAACCCGCTGCGGTTAAGCCGCCGCCCAATATCGTGCCCGATTGTCCGGCGATCAGGTCGCGGTAATTACTCAGGTCGGGAATATACGCTGACATGGACAGTTGGTAGTTGAACTCGCGCGCATCGCCGCGCACACTGCCGCTCAGTTCAATTTGGGTAAAATCCTCAGCGGATATGCTGGCACTGCCAAGCAAGGCGCTTTGCTGATTGCTGCGGCTGGTGTCGCTTACCGAGGCGTAAACCTGCAGCACTTCGCCCTGGTGAAGATAGTTGAGCGTAAGGTCGTATTGCTGGGTACTTTCGCGCTGCCCTTTGATGTCCGTGGCGCTGATCACCTGGGTGACATCCTGGGCGCTGATAATATGAAACACATCGATGCGCAGTTGATCGGGCAGGTAACGCAAGTAATTTACCCATTGTTTCGGGCTGGGATTTACCGAGTCGCCTTTGTTAGAGGCAAATACAGTAATGGCGGTGGCGCTGACACTGGCCTGTAAAAATCCCGCGCCGGTATTGCCCGTGCGATTGATAGCGATTCCCAGATCCTGGGCGTTGATATGGGGTTGAGCGGGGTTTTCAGGTGGTACCAGGGCAAAGCGCGATGCACTGAAGCTGCCGTTGCCAAGATCCATTTTCGGGTCTTCCAGGATGAGGGTCAGCCCCGTGCTTTTTTCTATCAGCATTTCAAATAGCGCTAGCTGCATGTCACTATTGCGGCCGAGCCAAAGCCCCAATCCGATAAGTACGGCCAACAGCACCGTTAAGACCAGTAAAAAACGTTTCATCGTGAGCATGGGCTGATAAAAATGCGCAGTGTAACGCGACTGGCAGCCCAATGCCTGCTTTTCGTTTTACAGCATTGGCTCT
>PDSN01000060.1 GCA_002748505.1 Gammaproteobacteria bacterium
TGGTCGGCACTCCACATTAAACAGACAAAACCGAAAATAATAGCGATAATCGCGAGCAGCATAAGTGCGCAAATCCTGTTAAAGTCGCCGCCAGAGGATCGGGAACTTGTCGGCGAGGTATAAGTCCAAGCTGGGCGAAACGTGCTTCGCCGGTAAATACCCGGCATTATAGCCTGTTCCCGCCAATGTCACTACGTAGAGGTTTAAGACATGACGAAACGGATAAAAGCCGCCAGTTGGATGTTCGCGTTACTGCTGGGTGTTGCCAGTGCGGTTCAGGCAAAAGCGCCGACCGACCACAGCGCCTATGAAGTGGTGGCCGAGGCCACGGTAAGTATCCAGGATATTTTGACCCAGGCGCCCAGCTATGCAGCCGACGATCCTGAACGGTATTACGCGGCCTTACATCAAGTGCTGGATCCCGTCATCGATTATCGAGGTTTTGCCCGCGGGGTGATGGGGGCTTATGCCAGCTCAGAGCGCTATCGATCACTGGATAAAACGGGCCGGGCGCAGCTTCGCAAACAGCTCAATCGCTTTACCACGGTGATTAAGGGCAGCCTGGTCGAAACCTATGGCAAGGGTTTGCTGGCCTTTGCCGGCAGTAAAATTGAAACCCTGCCTGTCAAGGCGGAGGATCACAGCAAGCGTGTTGTTTCCATCGCGCAAAAAGTCTACGCCGCAGGTGGTGCGCCGAAGACCGTGAATTACCTGATGGCGCAGAATAAAAAAGGCCAGTGGCAATTGCGTAACGTGGTGATTGAGGCGGTTAATCTGGGTAAGGTGTATCGCAACCAATTTGAATCCGCAGCGCGTCGTGAAAACGGCGATTTGGATGCGGTGATCGGGCAATGGGAAGGTGAAGCTCCCGAGGTGGTGACCGAAGCGGCGACCCAATAAGCGCCGACCCTGTCGCTATTTGAGGAAAAGTGTCCTAAAATGCCTCGCTTTTGGCGATTTCACGGGAGGGGGCAGGCGTGGATGCACAGCAAGTCGAGGAACTGGTGAAGGCGGTTTTACCGGATTGCGAGGTTCAAGTTGCCGGTGAGGGTAACGCCTATCAACTGGTCGTGGTTGATGCCCAGTTTGAGGGGATGCGCCAGGTAAAACGTCAACAAACGGTTTACGCTGGTTTGAACGGCGCCATCGCTGATGGCAGCATCCACGCGGTGACTATTCGCGCCTTCAGTCCCGACGAAGCCCAGGCTTTGATTTAACCGGCGCGCTTACAGGACACAACTTTGGATAAACTGCTTATTACCGGCGGCAAACCCCTGGAGGGCGAGCTGCGTATCTCCGGTGCGAAAAACGCCGCCTTGCCCATTTTAGCGGCCACTTTACTGGCCGATGATTCCGTCACCGTAAAAAATCTGCCGCATCTGCACGACATTACCTCCATGATCGAGCTGTTGGGCTGTCTCGGCGTCGGTGTCGTTGTCGATGAAAAGCTCAATCTTGAAATCAATGCCACCAATGTGACGGATTATTCCGCGCCTTACGAGTTGGTGAAAAAGATGCGCGCCTCGATTTTAGTCCTGGGCCCCCTGGTGGCGCGCTTTGGTAAGGCCAGGGTCTCTTTTCCCGGCGGCTGTACCATTGGCTCGCGCCCGGTCGATATTCACCTTAAGGGTCTGGAAGCCATGGGTGCGCAGATCACCATTGATGGCGGCTACATTAACGCCACCAGCCCCGGCAGGCTTAAAGGGGCTCGTATCCTGATGGAAACCGTGACCGTGGGCGGCACGGAAAACCTGCTGACTGCGGCGGTTCTGGCAGAGGGGCGCACCGTGCTGGAAAACGCTGCGCGGGAGCCAGAGGTGGTGGATCTGGCAGAGTGCTTGATTGCTATGGGTGCCAACATCAGCGGTCACGGCACCGATACCATCACGGTTGACGGTGTCGAACGTCTGCATGGCTGTACCTACAGCGTGATGCCCGACCGCATCGAAACCGGCACCTATCTGGTGGCTGCAGCGGCGACACGCGGTAAGGTAATGCTGCGCGATACCTGCCCCGACGCCCTGGAAGTGGTGCTGCACAAGCTCGAAGAGGCCGGTGCGCATCTGGAGGTGGGCGAGGATTGGATTTCCCTGGATATGCACGGGAAACGGCCCAAAGCGGTGAATCTTAAGACCTTGCCCTATCCCGGTTTTCCCACCGATATGCAGGCGCAGTTTACCGCGATGAATGCGGTGGCGGAGGGTACGGGTACGGTGGTTGAAACCGTGTTCGAAAACCGTCTGGTACAGACCCATGAGATGAACCGCATGGGTGCAAATATTGTGATTGAAGGTCACACCGCAATTATTACCGGCCAGGAAAAACTCACGGGCGCGCCGGTAATGGCCTCGGACCTGCGCGCCTCTGCCAGCCTGGTGATTGCCGGCCTGGTTGCAAATGGTGAAACCTGTGTCGATCGTATCTATCACATCGATCGCGGTTACGAATGTATTGAAGAAAAGCTGCAAACCCTCGGTGCGGATATCAGGCGCATTGCAGAGTAAGGCAGCGAAGGAATATCATGAGCCAAGTGCTGACCCTCGCCCTGACTAAGGGGCGCATTCTACAGGAAACCCTGCCGCTCCTCGCGGCGGCGGGTATCGCTCCGCTTGAAGATATTGCCAAAAGTCGTAAACTGATTTTTGCAACCACCCGCGACGATGTGCAAATGGTGATTCTGCGCGGCTCTGACGTGCCCACCTATGTGCGTCACGGCGTGGCCGATGTGGGCGTGGTGGGCAAAGATGTGCTGTTAGAGCAGGGCGCGGACGGCTTATACGAACCGCTGGATTTAGGTATCGCCCGCTGCAAATTGATGACCGCGGGCCCCGCTGCGAGACCGCACAAAAATGCCCAACGCCTTACCGTGGCAACCAAATTTACCGCGGTGGCGCGCCGCTACTACGCCGCGCGCGGGGTGCAGGCCAATATCATTAAGCTCTACGGCGCGATGGAGTTGGCACCGCTGATGGGGCTGGCGGATGAGATCGTCGATATTGTCGACACGGGCAACACTTTGAAAGCCAATGGCATGGTACCCTACGAGGAGATCGCCAACATCAGCTCGCGCTTGATCGTCAATAAGGCGTCAATGCGCGCCCGCTCCAGCCAGATCAACGCCCTGCTCGAAGCGGTGTCTGCGGCTCTGTCGTAGGAGTTTCTTTCCTTTCGAGGGCTGTCATTTCCCATTCTGGGATGGAGCAGGGCGCAGGGTTTATACTGGCCATCACCAGGCACCAACGCCGACAAGCAAGGAACGACGATGTTACGTTTAGATTCAAGCCAAGCAGATTTTGACAAGCGCTTACAGGCCTTGACCGAATGGGAATCCGTGGCCGACGACAGCGTCGAGCGCGCGGTGGATGATATTATCAACGCTGTGCGTCAGCGCGGTGATGCGGCGCTGCTGGAGTTCACCGAGCGTTTTGATGGCGTTGCGGCCAAGAGCGTGGCAGATCTGGAAATCCCTCCCGCGCGGATGCAGGCAGCACTGGACAGTCTCGATGACAGTGCTCGCGAATCACTGACACTTGCCGCGGACAGAATCCGCGATTTTCACCTGCGACAAGTGGCCACGAGCTGGCAATATCAGGACACTTACGGCAACACCCTCGGTCAGCGCGTTACGCCGCTGGATCGGGCGGGGCTGTATGTGCCGGGCGGTCAGGCCAGTTATCCATCCTCGGTATTGATGAATGCCATTCCCGCCAAGGTCGCCGACGTGGGCGAGGTGGTGATGGTGGTGCCCGCGCCCAAGGGTGATCTCAGCGAATGGGTGCTCGCCGCCGCAGCGGTGGCGGGGGTGGATCGGGCGTTTACCATCGGCGGTGCCCAGGCCGTAGCGGCGCTGGCCTACGGTACGCAAACCATTCCCGCAGTGGATAAAATCGTCGGGCCGGGCAATCGCTTTGTGGCCGCGGCCAAGCGCAAGGTTTTTGGTCAAGTCGGCATCGATATGGTGGCCGGGCCGTCGGAAATTCTCATTATTTCAGATGGCAGCGCAAACCCCGACTGGGTGGCGATGGATATGTTTTCCCAGGCAGAGCACGACGCCAGCGCGCAGTCGATTCTATTGTGCCCCGATGCGGCGTATCTCGATGCTGTGGCGGAAAGCATCGAAAAACTGCTGGTCACTATGCCCCGCGCGGATATCATTCAGGCTTCGCTCAACAACCGCGGCGCGATGATTTTAACCCGCGACCTGGATGAGGCCGCGCAAATCAGCAATCGACTGGCACCGGAGCATTTGGAGTTGTCCGTGGCAGAACCAGAGGCTTTGCTGGAAAAAATCGCTCACGCGGGCGCCATTTTTATGGGCATCTGGACCTGCGAAGCCCTGGGTGATTACTGCGCGGGCCCCAACCACGTGCTGCCCACCTCCCGCAGCGCTCGCTTCTCCTCACCGCTTGGTGTGTACGACTTTCAAAAACGCAGCTCGATAATCCACTGTAGCCGCGAAGGTGTGGCAGAACTGGGCAAACACGCGGCGAATTTGGCAAAAGGTGAATCGCTGTCTGCCCATGCGGCGAGTGCGCAAATGCGGTTTCTCTAAGCTCGCCCCTGAAATCGTCTGGCGGTTCCTCAAGGTTAGCCAAGCCGCCCCAAAACCCGTATAATTAGTCGTTTGTTTTACGGGCCTGGCGGCGGTTTTAGCGGTCGTTGCAGGTTCACAGCTTGAGGAAGGAAAACACTCCCAATGAGTGATAACGCCAAAGAAGTTCTACCGGTCAATATTGAAGATGAGTTGAAGCAATCCTACCTCGACTACGCCATGAGCGTGATTGTGGGCAGGGCGCTGCCGGATGTGCGCGATGGGCTGAAACCCGTGCACCGCCGGGTTCTGTTCGCCATGAACGAGCTTAACAACGATTGGAACAAGGCCTACAAAAAATCCGCCCGTGTGGTGGGTGATGTGATTGGTAAATACCACCCCCACGGTGATTCCGCGGTGTATGACACCATCGTGCGCATGGCCCAACCCTTTGCGATGCGCTATATGCTGGTTGACGGGCAGGGTAACTTCGGCTCTGTGGATGGCGACTCCGCCGCGGCGATGCGTTATACCGAAATCCGTATGCAGAAGATCTCCCACGATATGCTGGCTGATCTTGATAAAGAAACGGTAGATTTTGTCCCCAACTACGACGGCACCGAGCAGATTCCCGCGGTTTTGCCCACCCGCGTGCCCAACCTGCTGGTCAACGGCTCATCCGGTATCGCCGTGGGTATGGCCACCAACATTCCGCCGCACAACTTAAAAGAGGTCGTCGGTGGCTGTTTGGCGCTGCTCGATGAGCCCTCGCTGGATATCGACGCCCTGATGCAGTATATCCCGGGTCCCGATTTTCCCACTGGCGCGATGATCAATGGCCGCGCCGGTATTGTGCAGGCCTACCGCACCGGTCGCGGTCGCATTTATGTGCGCGCCAAAGCGGAAGTGGTACACGACGATAAACGCGGCAAAGACATCATTTTGGTGCACGAACTTCCCTATCAGCTCAACAAGGCCAGGCTGATCGAGAAAATTGCCGAACTGGTGAAAGACAAGAAAATTGAGGGCATTACCGAGCTGCGCGACGAGTCCGATAAAGACGGCATGCGCGTGGTGATCGAGCTGCGCCGCGGTGAAGTGGGCGATGTGGTGCTGAACAATCTCTACGCGCAAACCCAGTTGCAGTCGGTATTCGGCATCAATATGGTGGCGCTGGTTGATGGTCAGCCGAAAACGCTGAACCTCAAAGAAGTGCTGGAGGCCTTTTTACGTCACCGCCGCGAAGTGGTTACGCGCCGCACGGTATACCTGCTGCGCAAGGCGCGTGAGCGCGGTCATGTGCTCGAAGGTTTGGCGATTGCGCTCAACAATATCGACCCGGTTATTGAATTGATTAAAGCCTCGCCCAGCGCCGCTGAGGCCAAGTTGAAGTTGCTGGCCAGAGGCTGGGCGCCCGGTGAAGTGATCGGCATGTTAGAGCGCGCCGGCGCCGACGCCTGCCGTCCGGACGATTTACCGCAGGAATTTGGCCTGCGCGATGGGCAGTACCATTTGTCACCCGCCCAGGCCCAGGCGATTCTGGAGTTGCGCCTGCACCGTTTGACAGGGCTTGAGCACGAAAAGCTGCTCAAAGAATATCAGGACAAACTGGCAGAAATTGCCGATTATCTGGAGATTCTGGGCGATCCCGAGCGCTTGAAACGCGTGATTCGCGACGAGTTGGTAGCACTGGTCGAAGAGTACGGCGATGAGCGCCGCACCCAGATCAACGACTCGGAAGCGGATCTAACCGTGGAAGATTTGATTACCGAAGAAGACCGCGTGGTCACGATCTCCCATTTGGGTTATGCCAAAACCCAGCCGTTGACGGATTATCACGCCCAGCGCCGCGGCGGTACGGGTAAATCCGCCACTGCGGTTAAAGACGAAGATTTTGTCGAACACCTGCTGATTGCCAGCACCCACGCCACGATTCTGTGTTTTACCAACGTGGGCAAGGTGTACTGGCTCAAGGTGTATCAAATCCCGCTGGCCGGTCGCAACTCGCGCGGTCGCCCCATGGTGAACTTGTTGCCGCTGGACGACGGCGAGCGCGTGACTTCTATTTTGCCGGTGGAAGAATACACCGAAGGTCACTTTATCTTTATGGCCACCGCCAATGGCACGGTGAAGAAAACCGCGCTGACCGAGTTTTCCCGTCAGCGCAGCGTGGGCCTGCGCGCGATCGAACTCGATGAGGGCGATGTACTGGTTGGCACTGCGGTTACCACCGGTGATTGCGATGTTATGCTGTTCAGCTCCCAGGGCAAGGCGGTGCGCTTCAAGGAATCGGATGTGCGCGCGATGGGCCGCACCGCGCGCGGTGTGCGCGGTATTCGCCTGGGCGAGGGCCACCACATGATTTCGCTGATTATCCCCGCCGAGGGTGGCAAAGTGCTCACCGCCAGTGTCAACGGCTACGGCAAACGTACTGAAGTGACGGATTTCCCCACCAAGGGGCGCGGTAATTTAGGCGTGATCGCTATGGCCACCAGCAAGCGCAACGGCGACCTGGTGGGTGCGGTGCAGGTGTTTGACGGCGACGAACTGATGCTGATTTCCAACCAGGGCACGCTGGTGCGCACCCGCACCGACGAAGTGTCGGTTCTGGGCAGAAACACCCAGGGTGTGCGCATAATGCGCACCCGCAACGAAGAGACCCTGGTCGGTATCGCTCGTATTGCCGAGCCCGAAGACGATGACGACCCCGCAGGTGGTGATGAGGAGGAATAGCGCACCATGAGCCGAGCCTATAATTTTTGTGCGGGCCCTGCCGCACTGCCTGAGGCGGTGCTGACCACAGCCAAAAACGAGCTGCTGGATTGGCACGGCGCAGGTTTGTCGCTGATGGAAATGAGCCATCGCAGCCCGCAGGTGACCGGCGTGGCGAACGCCGCAGAAGCACGGCTGCGTGAATTGTTGGGCATTTCCGACGCTTACGCGGTGCTGTTTTTACAGGGCGGCGCATCCATGCAGTTTGCGGCTGTACCGCTTAACCTGATGGGGCAGGCGGGCAGAGCCGATTACGTCAATACCGGGCAGTGGTCAAAAAAAGCCATTGCCGAGGCAAAGCGTTTTGGCACAGTCAACGTGGTGGCCAGTGCTGAAAACAGCAATTTTACGGATATTCCCGCATTCGATAGCTGGCGGCTGGACGATGGCGCGGCGTATCTGCATTACACCCCCAATGAAACCATCGGCGGCGTGGAGTTTTTTGCAGAGCCAGACGTCAACGTGCCGCTGGTGGCGGATATGTCCTCCACTATTTTATCGCGCCCCATGGCGGTGGATAAATACGCGGTGATTTACGCCGGTGCGCAAAAAAACATAGGCCCTGCGGGACTCACCGTGGTGATTGTACGCAAGGATGTGCTTGGGCGGGCGAGTGAGCACTGCCCGACAATGCTCAATTACCAGGTCGCTGCGGAAAACGACTCCATGTATAACACACCGCCCACCTTTGCTGTTTATCTGGCGGGTCTGGTGTTTGACTGGATCGCCGCACAGGGCGGCTTGTCTGCGATGGAAACGATCAATCGTCGCAAGGCCGAAAAACTGTACGCTTACATTGATAGCAGCGGTTTTTACGCCAACCCCGTTGCCAAACACTGTCGCTCGCTGATGAACGTGCCATTTACCCTGGCCGATAGCGGTCTCGACAACCGTTTTTTGGCCGAGTCCGAACAGGCGGGGCTGCTAAACCTTAAAGGTCATCGCTCAGTGGGCGGTATGCGCGCCAGCATCTACAACGCCGTGCCCGAAGCTGCGGTGGATGCGCTCATCGATTTCATGCAGGATTTTTCCCGTCGCCACGGTTAGACAAGAGGTCGAACTATGACAGATTCCCCGCGCGATCTGCAAAGTGTCAGGGCTGATATTGACAGTCTGGATCGTGAAATTCAGCGCCTGATTAACCAGCGCGCCCGCTGTGCCCAGGAAGTGGCGGATATCAAACTGGCGGAAATCAATGCCGCCAAGGCGCAGGGCGAGCCAGATCAGGAAGTGGTGTTTTATCGCCCGGAGCGCGAGGCGCAGGTCTTGTCGGCCATTTTGGCGCGCAATGAAGGTCCGCTGCCCGATGGCAATATGGCGCACATTTTTCGCGAGGTTATGTCCGCCTGTCTGGCCCTTGAGCGCCCGCTGCAAATCGCCTATCTCGGCCCCGAAGGCACGTTTACCCAGGCTGCGGCGATCAAGCATTTTGGTCACGCGGCGGTCAGCGTACCCTTTGCCACGATCGATACTGTGTTCAGTCAGGTGGAATCCGGCGACTGCAATTACGGTGTGGTGCCGGTGGAAAACTCCACCGAGGGCATGGTCACCCACACCCTGGACAGTTTTATGGATTCGCCGCTTAAAATTGCCGGTGAGGTAGAGCTGGCCATTGCCCATCATCTATTGGCGCAGGCGGGCACAGAGCCTGCGCAAATTACGCGTATTTGTGCCCACCAGCAGGCGCTGGCGCAATGTCGCAACTGGTTGGATCGCCACTGGCCGCAGATAGAAAAAGAAGCGGTCAACAGTAACGGTGAAGCGGCGCGTATCGCCGCCAGTACGCCGGGGGTGGCGGCGGTGGCGGGGGATATGGCCGCCGAGTCCTACGGTTTAATAAAACTGGCTGAACATATCGAAGATTACGCCGATAACACCACGCGTTTTTTAATCATTGGTCGCGATGAAGTGCC
>PDSN01000061.1 GCA_002748505.1 Gammaproteobacteria bacterium
ATACTTGGCATTGAAACGCGTCTCGTTGGCAAAGATCTTGAACTGGGATTTGCTTTCAGCAAGCGGGGTGCCCGCACCGATCCAGAAGTCGCGGTAGGCGACATCACCCGACACATAACGCGCATCAGCCTTGATATAACCGCCAAAGGTGATGGTGTCGTTGTCGGTGAGCTTAACCTCATAGCCGGCGTGGGATGCCATAGCCATTGGGCCTAGAACGCCTGCGAGAAGTAATTGTTTGAACTGTTTTTGTAACATAGGTAGTGCCCCTCATTGTTATAGCCCTGCAAGATCAGGCCAAAATTATTTATACCAAGTGCTGGGTAATATCCACGTTCAGCCAGCACTACTCAATACTGCATTAGTTCTAGTACTAAAGAACTACGGCTTTAGTAGAATAGGTTTGCGAAGAGCGGCAAATTGCGCGTATCCTTTGCCCAAATTACATCTACAGCAGTTGACCATGATCGAAAACTGGCAATTGGTCGTTACCAGCATCGCGTATATCGGTGTGTTATTCATCATTGCCGCCTTCGGTGAGAGCATGCGGTACCGGCTGTCGGTGCCGCAGCAAAACTGGATTTATGCGCTCACCCTTGGCGTTTATTGCACTTCCTGGGGTTTTATCGGCACGGCGGGGCAAGCCGCCAACCACTCCTTTTCGTATTTCTCAGTCTATGTGGGCCCAATACTGCTGTTTATTTTTGGCTGGTCGTTTATACAGCGTGTTATTCGCGTCAGCCTTTCGCTCAACATTACGTCTATTGCGGATTTGCTGGCCTCCCGCTTTGGTAAATCCAAACACCTCGCCGTGTTGGTAACGCTGGTGGCACTGATGGGCACGCTGCCCTACATAGCGCTGCAACTGAAGGCCATCGTTTATTCCTATCAAATGCTGAGACAGGAAAGCTACCTCCCGTTTTGGCTGCTGGCGCTTATCGTCAGCTTGATTTTAACCATGTTTACGGTCATTTTCGGGATTCGCAACATCGATGTTACCGAGCGCCACCCCGGCTTAATGGTGGCTATTGCCTTCGAGTCTCTGGTCAAAGTGATCGCTTTTTTGATGGTTGGCGTATTCGTTTGCTACGCTATTTTTGACTCCCCCACCACCTTATGGAATGCCGCAAGACCCAGTATCGACATGGACTATCAACTGGGTGCCAGCAATGTGTTTAACCTGCTTGGCCTGCTGGTGATCGCCGTATCCGCTTTTTTGTGCCTGCCACGCCAGTTTCAGGTAATCGTAGTAGAACTGAAAGAACAACACGCCAGCAGTATCAGTCGCTGGTGGTTCCCCCTGTATCTGCTGATCTTTACCGTGTTTGCCGTACCCATGGGACTCGCTGGCAACATGCTGTACGGCGATTCCATGGCAAGCGATGCCTATGTGCTGTTTTTGCCTTCTTATCACGGCCAGTCCTGGTTGAGCCTGCTGGTGTTCATTGGCCTGGTGTCCGCCGCCAGTTCCATGGTGTTTATTTCAACCATTGCACTGAGCACTATGCTCAGTAACGAGCTGGTATTTCCCGCGGTATTTCGCCGTTCAAACATCCCCCAAACCAACTTTAAGGCGTTCCAGGTGAAACTGCTTGCGATTCGTAAATGGCTGGTACTGGTGGTAATACTGCTCAGTTACGGGATGATTTTGCTGGCTCCCCCAGACACCCTATCCTCACTGGGGGAGATCGCCTTTGGCGCGATCGCCCAGCTTGGACCAGCCCTGTTCGCCGCCTTTTTATGGCGTCGCGCGAATTTGCGCGGCGTTATAGTCGGGCTCGCTGCAGGCTTCAGCATCTGGTTTTTGGCCAACCTGCTGCCCCAGCTCGGCTTGTATCCACATCCTTTTGCGGGAGCCTCCGTCTCACCAACAACACTGGCGACCTTGCTTGGGCTGGGCATCAATGTCATTACTCTGTGGGCGGTCTCTCTAAGCAGTCGTCCCAATCTGGTAGAGCAAATACAGATAGAGCATTTTTTTGAACGCGATGCTTTAAGCGATTTTACCGTCTCCAAACAACGCAAAATCAATCCGCAAGAACTGGAGTTGTTGGTAAGCCGATTTTTAGGGGAGGAACGTACCAAAGCCACCTTTGAAAATTTCCACCGGCGCTATCCAGCCAGTAAAAACGCGACTCAGGCCTATAACGAAGCACTGATTTTTCACACCGAAAATGCGTTGGTCAGCGTCATGGGCTCTGCCTCTGCACGGCTGGTGATATCTTGCGTACTGGATGGACGCGATATCGCACTGGACCAGGTCGCTCAACTGGTTGAACACAGCTCCAGCGAGCGTATCAGTTTCAGCCAGAGCGTACTGCAAAGCGCCATTGAAAACGCCAGTGAGGGCATCTCTGTCATCGACAGCGAACTAAAGCTGGTTGCCTGGAACCAGCGCTATCGAACGATGTTTGATTATCCCGAAGAACTGGTTTACATCGGCAGCCCCGTCAGCGAATTGTTGCGCTTTAACCTCAGTAAGCGCTTTTCCACAACGGCCGAATTAAACCATGAGGTGGAAAAACGCATCGCTTTTTTACGCGCTGGCGGCCGTCACAGCATCGAACGCAAACAGCCGGATGGAAAGATCTTCCGCATCGAGGGCAACCCTATTCCAGGCGGCGGTTTTGTCATGATTTTTTCGGATATCACCGTTTACCGTCGCTCAGAAAAAAACCTGAAAGAAATCAATCTGGATCTTGAAGAGCGGGTACTTGAACGCACCCGCAAACTGGAAGAGGCCAACCGCCAATTGGTGGCGGCACAGCACAACGCGGAACAGGCGCACCTGCGCAAAAGCCAATACCTCAAAGCCTGCAGTCACGATTTGATTCAGCCTTTGGCAGCGGCCAAGATGTTCACCAACGTACTCGCCGCGGCAAGCAATTTAACGGAAACACAATGCAAACAACTGGCCAGCATCGACAGTGCTTTACAGGCGGCAAACGATCTGCTGGTTGACCTGAACGAGGTCGCCCGCATCGAAAGCGGCAATATCCAAGCTGACCTGCAGCCGGTTTCCGTTCGCGAGGTATTCGACAGTTTACGCAATGAGTTCATACCCTTAGCACGCCAGCACAAAGTGGATTTACGCTGGGTAAGCTCACGCCTTTTGGTCTACAGCGACCCCAAAATGCTACGCCGTATTTTACAGAATCTTATCGGCAACGCGCTGCGCTACGCACATTCCGGCAAGGTCCTGGTAGGATGTCGCCGCTGCGGAGACCACTTGAAACTGCAAGTGATAGACAACGGCCCAGGTATTCCCCCTGCGCAACAGCAAGCCGTTTTTGAGCAATTCGTGCAACTCGATCAACCTTCGTCCAAACAAACATCGGCAGGTTTGGGGCTTGGCCTTAACATTGCCAAGGGGCTCGCTACCTTGCTGAAGCATGACATCAGCTTGCAATCCAAGGCCAATCAGGGTTGCTGTTTTAGCCTGACGGTTCCCCTGTGTGAGCAGCAATCAACTCCCTCTCAGCCGAGCTACCCCGAATTGTCGATGAAGAACATTCGGGTGCTGTGCATCGACAACGAACAGGCGGTGCTGGACGGTATGCAGGCCGTTTTGAAAAGCTGGCATTGTCGGGTTCTTACGGCGCGAGACGGCGCAGAGGCTCTGCGACTCACCAGACGCTATTGCGATGAAATCGATATTGTGTTGGTGGACTATCAACTCGACGACGGCGATAGCGGTTTGGAACTGCTGGAACAGCTACGCGAGCTTGCCTCGCGCCCACTACCGGCTATTTTAATCAGCGCAACAACAGATACCGATGCCATCGCGCGGGCGCAACAACAAGGCGCTGCCTATTTACCCAAAATGGCAAAGCCAGAGGAGCTAAAAACCAAAATGGCGGAGCTGCTAATCATTCAGTTGCGGGAGAACTACTTGGTGTCGGCGGCAAATTCGTCTTGATTAAACTGCAACTGATTCAGCAAAATCACCGCCTGTGTGCGATTGCGCACCCCAAGCTTCAAAAAGATGCTGCTGGCGTGTGACTTAACCGTGGCCTCAGACAAACCCAGCTTTGCCGCTATCTGCTTGTTGAGCAAACCACTGGCAAAAAGCATGGCTATTTTGTGTTGCTGCGGCGTCAATGTAGCGACCTTCTGGTGCAACTCCGACTGTGCTTTTGGCTGAAAATGGCTGGGAAACCAATCGTGGCCGGCCACAACCTGTGCAATGGCCTCAAGCATGGTGTTTACATCGCTGGTTTTGGGAATATAGCCGCGTGCACCGTGGGCATGCGCCTTGTTAATTGTGTCACTGTCATCGTAGCCCGAAACGACGACAATGGGCAGATCCGGATACTCTTTAACCATAGAAATCAAAGAGTTAAAGCCACTGGCACCGGGAATATTCAAATCCAAAAGCAGCAAATCAGGCAGGCTGGATTGCTCCAGCACCTCCCCCAACGCGTTGATATTGTCGACATCAACAATCGCAGTGTCCGGGTAGGCGCTGGATAACATAGCGCACATCGCCTGGCAAAAAAGTGGGTGGTCATCCGCTATGACAATGGTATCAAGGGCCGACATGAATCTATGAGATCGTTATTGTACACGGGCATATATACTGACACTGATACCCACGCAGGTAAACCCCGGCTTAGCGTCCAATTTACCACCCCGCACAAGCGGTGTGGCTGGTATCCTCAGAGGTTGTTATTACTGACTACGTGGACAATAACGCTGATCATGACGGCCACGGCCGTGCTTGCAAAGCACAGTTTCCAAGACGGCGGGAATCAGGCACACTAAACGCACCATCCTTCGCAGCGAGGACAGCCCGTGAACATTCTTATCACCGGTGCCAGCGGATTGATTGGCAGTGCCGTCAACCAGCTGTTGCAAACCAGCGGTCACCGCGTTTTCACCATGAGCCGCAAAGATACACACGCGGCATTTTATTGGCGTGAAACCGCGCCGCGGCAGTGGCGTATCGATTGGGATGAAGACACCACTATTGACGCGGTAATTCACCTGGCCGGTGAGTCGGTGGGCAACAAACGCTGGAGTACCATCAAAAAGCAACGTATCTGCCGCAGCCGCATCGACACCACTAAAGCGCTGGTAGAAAAACTGGGCCAATTACAACATAAACCCGAAGTACTGATCAGCGCCTCGGCAATTGGTTTTTACGGTGACAACGGCGAGGAGGAAGTGACGGAAGACAGCCCCGCTGGGAATGATTTTTTTGCGACTCTGGCGCAAAACTGGGAGCAAGAAGCCAATAGGGCAGCTCAGCACGGTGTGCGTGTGGTGAATTTGCGCACCGGTCTGGTACTCTCAAAGCACGGCGGCGCGCTGCCGAGTATGCTGCCGCCGTTCAAGCTGGGGCTGGGTGGCCGTCTGGGCAATGGCCGACAGTGGATGAGCTGGATCAGCGACACAGACATCGCCCGCCTCATCGTTTTTCTGCTGGAAAACCCAAAGGCGCAGGGCCCGGTCAATGCCGTCAATGCTGCCCCGGTAAGAAATGCGGAATTTACCGTGCAACTGGCAAGTGCCGTGTGCCGACCAGCACTGATGCATATGCCAAAACTGGTCGTTAAACTACTGTTCGGTGAGATGGGCGATTTGTTGCTGCTAAGCTCAATTAAAGTCAAACCCGCTCGCGCCCAACAACTGGGTTTCGAATTTGAAGATACCGAGCTTAACAATACCCTGGTGCAAAGGGTATCGGAAGATTGATGGGGCAGGTACTGTTATCGCTCGTTAGCGTGTGGATCAGCGCAACACACAGAATTCTGTAGTGGCCCTATTTTTCGAGCTTCACTAAGGCATCCGCAAAAGCGCGCACCCTGTCCCAGTCGGTGAACTCTACATTTTCCCTGGGCGCGGGTTTGCCCTCGGAAATACGAAACACCTGCCCCATTATCAGGCGCAGACCCAAGCCGTAGTGATCGTAGGCATACTTCCCCGCAAATGCATCGGCCAGACTGGGCTGCCACACCACCGTGCGCAAAAATTCTGCGGTGCTGGGGTTTGTTTCCGGGCGATTTTTGTCCGGCTTTCGCGCAACTAAACCCACCGAAAAATAAGCATTGGGTTTATTTTGAATCAGTGGCAAATAGCGCTTCACAAATCGATACACCATTTTGTGATGCTTACCGTAGCGAATCCGCGCCGCGAGCACAATTTTGTCGCACAGCGCAATATCGGCTTCGCTAACCTCATCGATGGGCAGAAAACGGCTTTCATAACCGGATGAGGCAATATGCTCACCGATAAAATGACATATTTTTGCGGTATGGCCATCGGTGCTTGAATACACAAACAACACCGCAGGCGGGGGTTTGGTCACAAGGCGACTCCCAACAGCGTTATCTTCGGCGCATTATCTAACATTTTCGCCCCGATATCAGCCCCAAACGGCCAATTGCTGCCATAGGCAATGGCTGCCTATCTGTGCGACAATGCAACACCCTGACAATGACACTAACGCCCGCGACCCAGCCATGAATACCGATTTTAGCCAACAAGTCGCCTGGAACGAGCAAGGCCTTGCACCGGCGATTGCAGTAGACGCCAGCAGTGGCCAGGTGTTGATGATGGCGTGGATGAATGCGGAATCACTGGCGCTTAGCGTGCGCGAAAAGCGAGCGATTTACTGGTCGCGCTCGCGGGGTAAGTTATGGCGCAAAGGTGAAGAGTCGGGCAATGTGCAAAAACTGCACAGCATTCGCTTAGATTGTGACCGCGACACACTGCTACTAGAAGTGGAACAGGTCGGTGGTATCGCCTGCCATACGGGAAGAAAACACTGTTTCTATCACACCCTGAATGCACAGGGCGAGTGGGAAATCGCCGAACCCGTGGTGAAAGACCCCAAAACCCTCTACGGTAAACCCCATGAGTGATGTATTATCGCGCCTGGATGAGGTTCTCACCCAGCGCAAAAACAACGCGGACCCAGAGTCGTCCTATGTGGCACAATTGCACCATAAAGGACTGAACAAAATTCTGGAGAAAATCGGCGAGGAAGCAACCGAGGTTATTCTCGCCGCCAAAGACGCCAGTACCAGCGGTGAACGGGAGGCCCTGTGCAATGAAACCGCTGATTTGTGGTTTCACAGTCTGGTCATGCTGTCACACTTAAACGCCAGCAGTGATGATGTGCTACGTATTTTAGAACGGCGTTTTGATTTATCCGGTCTTGCCGAGAAGGCCTCGCGCAAATAAGGCTGACAACACAAAGGAGATACCCATGGGAATCGGCGGCATCAGTATTTGGCAGTTACTCATTGTCTTATTGATCGTGGTAATGCTGTTTGGCACCAAACGACTGCGCAATCTGGGCTCTGATCTGGGTAGCGCGGTAAAGGGCTTTCGCTCATCCATGAATGACGAAGATAAAGCCGAGCAGCAAGAGTCACTGGACAAAGACAAGAAAACCGCGCCAACGGCCAGGGTCAGCGCCAACGACGAAACCAACGTTTAAGAGCGCCGTCCGTGTTTGATATCGGCTTTGTCGAGCTGGTACTGGTGGGCGTGGTTGCGCTGCTGGTCATAGGCCCCGAACGCATGCCCGGTGCAGTTCGCACAACCATGGGCTGGGTGCGCCATATTCGCCGCAGCATCGGCGATATTAAGACTGAAATCGAACAAGACCTGCACAACGACAAAATCCTGTCGGAACTGCGCCAGGCCAAGCAGGATGTAGAGCGAGGCACAGCCGACATCACCACCTCTCTGAATGACGCACAAAACGCCATTGGCGACACAAAGCGCTCATTGGAGCGGGACTTATCGCTCGCCGCAGACAAGGACGAACGACAGCCACAGCCATGAGCGATCATCACGACCAAGCCCTGCCGCTGGTGGCACACCTCACCGACCTGCGCAATCGCCTGTTGCGCTCGATTCTGGCGGTGCTGTTGGTCTTTATTTGCCTGTTTCCCTTTGCCAACGATATTTACGCCTTTGTATCAGAGCCGCTGCGCGCGCTTTTACCCGAAGGCTCCAGCATGATTGCCACGGAAGTGGCCTCACCATTTTTAACGCCGTTCAAACTAACCCTGTTTACCGCACTGTTTCTGGCGGCGCCGGTGGTGCTGTATCAGCTTTGGCGCTTTGTCGCTCCGGGGATGTACGGACACGAAAAACGCCTCGCCGTACCGCTGCTCGGCTCCAGTGTAGTGCTGTTTTACGCGGGCACCGCTTTCGCCTATTTTGTCGTATTTCCCCTGGTGTTTAAGTTCTTCACCAGTGTGGGGCCCGACAATATCGCGGTGATGACCGATATCAACCGCTATCTGGATTTCGTGCTCAAGTTGTTTTTTGCCTTTGGCATTGCCTTTGAAATCCCTATTGTGGCGGTACTCCTGATTCTCACCGGCATAACCAGCGCCGACAAACTGGCACAAAAACGTCCCTACATCATCGTGGGCTGTTTTGTGCTGGGTATGATTCTCACCCCGCCAGACGTCATCTCCCAGGCGCTGCTCGCTATCCCCATGTGGCTGTTGTTTGAAAGTGGGGTTTTCTTTGGCCGCCTGCTGCAACACCGCGGCGCCGACAAAGCACCGTAAACACAAGTGTGATTTGCGCATGAAAGTGGCTCGACTGCGCCGCCCGCCGTGGTATAGTCACAGCCGATTCAACCGATAGCCCTGTTAAGAGACAGCGAATGACCAACTACACCGCAGAGGACATCGAAGTCCTCACCGGCCTTGAACCCGTGCGCAAACGCCCGGGTATGTATACCGACACCAGCCGCCCCAATCACCTGGCCCAGGAAGTTATCGATAACTCCGTGGATGAAGCGCTGGCGGGCTACGCCAACCAGT
The DNA here is from genome assembly GCA_002748505.1 of Gammaproteobacteria bacterium. Classification (GTDB taxonomy): domain Bacteria; phylum Pseudomonadota; class Gammaproteobacteria; order Pseudomonadales; family Halieaceae. Next base: position 8,796 of record PDSN01000061.1, read on the forward strand.
TAGATGTGGTGTTACACAAAGACGGCGCGGTCACTGTCAGCGACAATGGCCGCGGTATGCCGGTGGATATTCACCCGGAACAGGGCAAGCCCGGCGTGGAGGTGATTTTGTCGACCCTGCACGCAGGCGGCAAATTCTCCAACAAAAACTATCAGTTCAGCGGCGGTCTGCACGGCGTGGGGGTATCGGTGGTCAATGCCCTGTCCAGCGAGCTGATCGTCACCATCCGCCGCGATGCCAAGGTACATCAAATCACCTTTGGCGATGGCGAAAAAACCAGCGACCTGACCGTGATCGATAGCTGCGGCAGGCGCAACACCGGCACCAGCGTGCGTTTTATGCCCAATGCCAGGTATTTTGACTCGGTAAAATTCTCCCTCTCGCGCCTGCGTCATGTGCTGCGCGCCAAAGC
>PDSN01000178.1 GCA_002748505.1 Gammaproteobacteria bacterium
CAGCGGCTGGGTGTAGCTTTTAAGTGGAATAGCAAGCGTTGTATAAATCATCAACATAATGGCGATAAAACCCCATTTCAGCGTGTCGGTTATTTCAGCCTGTTCCTCAGCCTCACCACTTAGGCTGAACGACACACTGGGATACTTCGCCAATATTTCTGGGACGAGTTCACTGCGAAGAACTCTGTTGATCTCGCCGGGCTCCGCCACCGCCTTGTTCACATCGGCGCGCACGTTGACCACGCGCTGGCGATCGACCCGTTGAATCACGCTGACACCGCTGTACTCCACCGCTCTACCGACCACATCAAAGGGCACACGCTCGCCAGAGGGCGTGGAAATCCACAATGAGCGCAGCGCCGCTAAGGACTCGCGATCAGCCAAGGGCAAACGCACATACACGCGCACCTCGTGGCGACCGCGTTGAACGCGCTGCACTTCGGCACCAAAAAATGCCTGGCGTACCTGACGCGCCAAGTCCACCTGCCCCAGGCCCATGGCATCACCCTGCTCGGTAAGCTGAATATCGAGTTCCGGCCCGCCCGCATCGAAACTGTCGCGCACATCGCTGACACCGTCAAAGTCGGCAATAGCGCGTTTTAACTCCTCCGCCGCAGCGCGCATCTGAGCGAGGTTTTCACCTTGTAACTGCACATCAATTGGCGCACCGCCGGAGCCTGCGTTGGCGTTAAAGGTCAAACTCTGCACACCGGACAATTCGCCCACGGCTTCGCGAATCCACTGCGCTAACTGCACCGAGGAAACACTGCGCTGCTCGCTGGGAATAAGCTCCGTCAGCACCAGTGATTCGGTGTCATTCGTGCTGTAGGTCATTATTTCTTTAACCACGCCCTCGCTGCTGCCCATCTCTTTGGCGTAGCGCTCATCCACTGCGCGAATAGCATCTTCAATGCGAAGACTGTACTCATGCGTTGTCTGCCAGGGCGTGCCCTGGGGCATGGTCAAATTTATAAAAATATTATCTGATGGCACATTGGGTAAAAACACCATACGCACAATGCCCGAAGGCACCAGAGCCAAACAGATCAACAAACCACCAATAAACAGCGCCACGGTGAGATAGCGATTGCGCACCGCTTTTTTAAGCAGGGGCTGATAGCGATGTCTGGCAAAGCCTTGGAATCCATTGGCACAGCGGCGCTGTACACGCAGAAAACGGGACTTCAAAGAGTTGTCATCACGCGGCGGCGCAATTTTAATATGGCGTAAATGCGCGGGCAGAATAAGCTTGGTTTCAAGCAGTGAGAACAACAAACAAAAAGCTACAACGGACACGATCTGCGGCATAAACCGCGCCATACCGGTCTCTAAATACAGGGCGGGCAAAAACGCGACAATGGTGGTCGCCACACCAAATACCGTGGCCACGGTAACCCGCTTTACCCCGCGCACAATACTGCCCACACCATCGCGCTCCCGCTCCAGGTGCACATAGGCTGACTCTGCGGTAACAATGCCATCGTCTACCAACATACCGAGCACCAGAATAAAACCAAACACCGAGATCACATTGATGGACACGGCCAGATCCAGGGCATAAATCGCCAGCAGCGAACCCAAAAAGGCAAATGGCACACCGAGAATGACCCAAAACGCAAGTGACAAATCCAGAAATAAAGCAAGCGTGAGCACCACCAGTATTGCACCTTGAACAGCGCTCTTGAGCATTAAATTGATACGTCCGTTCAAGATAACACTGCGGTCAGACCAAACGACCAATTCCACACCTGGCGGTAAATCGCCCTGTTTTTGTGCGGCCCACTGACGCAGAGCCTCGGTCATGGCCAGCACG
>PDSN01000181.1 GCA_002748505.1 Gammaproteobacteria bacterium
TACCGGGGAACGTGGAGAAAGCAAGAAGCGCTCATCGGGGTTGGCTTCTATACTGCCGCTTCGATTTCTGACACCGGCAATGGTCGACACACGGCCGTCAAGCCCTAATTTACGCAGGGCATGGCGATCGGTAAAAATTAATTCGCCGCCGGCATTAACGCTAAAGTCAATATTTCTTGATAAACCAAGTGTCAAACCCTCAGCACCATCGGCATTTTCCCCGGTGCTATTGCCGCTACCTAATAAAGGCGTTAACTGCCCGTTAGCCGCTAAAAGTTGTACGCGATAAGGGGTGTTGACATAAACCGCCTGATTGGCGGCAATCGTTGCCCCTAACACCTCGGTCGGCTGCGCCAGTAAGGCCGTGCTGCTTTGATTGTCCAATTGGTAACGATAAAGGTTATCAGCCGTTGTATACAATAAATCACCATTGGCAAAAACACCGGTCAAGCGCCCCGGTAACTCGGTCACTGTCTGTATGTTGTCGGTAATACCGGCTGTTGAGCGAACTTGGCCGTTACCCATGGTTAAGACCCCACGCAACGGATCATAAGCGTGTAAGATATCCGGTGTCCAGCCACCGATATTGGCAGAGACCACCGACGGATTGGCAATCGCAGCCCCGCCACTGCCATAGCCGTTTAAGTTAATCGGGGTTTGTTCATAGGGTAGCGGCGGGCAAACACTAACCCAACCTCTGGCATAAACGGCAAAAGTTAAATTCGGGCGATTCCCGGTAAAAGGTACTCCGCCGGCACCGCCGCCACCACCACCGCCACTGCCGCCACCGGTGTAACTGGCAAAAGCCGCCGCCATATTAATCCGGCTGCTATAATAAATTAGTTCACCATGGTAACCTACTTTGCCATAAGCCGTCTGGCAGGTATACATTCTGCGCCCGTAACGATCACGACCATCCCATTCAAAGGTTGCGTAAGAATCTTCAGCTAAACTCGGTGCAAAACTTCGCTGCCATTTACGCCCGATCATTTTTAGTTCGGCAGTGACTTCATTAATCGGTGGGCTGGCAACCGGTTTACCCCCGGTTAACTTCAGTCGAATCTTACTATATCTTGGCAGCGGAGGATTGCCGCCGCCGCCACCACTGACACTGCCACCGGATAAGGTTAAGGCACTGCCGGCATAAGCCGAATAATAATTAAGCTTAAACGGTACACCAACCACATCAATCTGTTCACCTACCGCTCTGTTTTCCACATCAATAAAACAACCGGGGCAAATGACATTATCCTCGTTATCCGGCGGCGGCGGCGGTGGCGGTGGCCCTTCTAATTCTGGCAACGGTACAATCACCAAAGGCTCTAGCATCGGCGGGGCACAGGTATAATCCCCGCCCGGGCAGGGTTTTGGCCCGTACGGCCAATTACAATCCCACGGCGAAAAGTGGGTGGTTAATACCCGCCAAATACTATCACCGGCCTGGTAGCGCTGAGCCAATTCGCCAAGTTCTGCGGTGGTAATAGATAGTTCGGCCAACTCCGCTGCCGTGGCGGCAATGCCGTGCCCTGTGACATCCAGCACCGCCTGGCCGTTATTAACCGCCAACACCTTAATAATACGGCCGTTTGGCGTCGGTATCCAGGTTGCCATAGCCTTGTCATAATAACCTACCGGTACCGCCTCACCGATTGGGAAGTTTAAAAAATTATCCTCATACACCACCACCGGCTGGCTGAATTTAACCGTTGAGGCACCGGCAGCAATAGCCTGATCAACGCTAAATTCGGCGGCAAAGGTATAACCCGTTGCCGGCGGTAATTCACCCGGCATG
>PDSN01000191.1 GCA_002748505.1 Gammaproteobacteria bacterium
TGTTCCAGCTCCGCGCGCAAAGCGGCTTCACCGGCTACAGTCATTGGCACTTTACTCATGCGCAAACACTCCCATGTAGATCCTGCAAGCGACGTACTGTACCAAGATCATCCAGTTTCAGCGACATGCAAATAGCCTCGGCAGCAGCCAAGGTGGTGGTGTAGAAAATTTTGTGGGCTTCCGCATTGGCGCGAATGGCTGCCGAGTCTTTAATTGCGCGACTGCCTTCGGTGGTGTTGATGATAAACGATGTTTCTTCGTTTTTAATCATATCCACAATATGCGGGCGCCCTTCACCTACCTTATTCACGCGGTTCACCTCAATACCGGCCTCGGTCAGCGCCCTGGCGGTGCCCTCGGTGGCAGTCAACATAAAACCCAGGGCAACCAGCTCTCTTGCCACCCGCACCGCGCCGGACTTATCTGCATCGCGCACACTGATAAGCACCATACCCTCTCTGGGTGGGATGTGGCCCTCCGCCAGCATCGCCTTGGCAAAGGCCTCCGCAAAGGTATCACCTGTGCCCATTACCTCGCCGGTAGATTTCATTTCAGGGCCCAGGATTGGGTCGACGCCTGGGAATTTATTAAACGGCAACACCGCTTCTTTTACACTGTAATAAGGCGGCACAATTTCTTTGGTGAAGCCCTGCTGCTCAAGGCTCTGCCCCACCATGCAACGCGCTGCGACCTTGGCCAACGACGTGCCAATGCACTTGGACACAAAAGGCACCGTGCGCGATGCACGCGGGTTCACCTCAATTACATAGATCTCGCCATCCTGCCAGGCCAGTTGCACATTCATCAAGCCTTTTACACCCAGCTCCAGAGCCATCTGGCGCACCTGCTCGCGCATTTCATCCTGCACTTTGGGATCTAAACTGTAAGGCGGCAGCGAGCAGGCCGAATCACCGGAGTGCACGCCCGCCTGTTCGATGTGCTGCATAATCGCACCGATAACCACATTCTCGCCATCGCTCACCGCGTCGATATCCACTTCCACCGCCCGACTTAAAAAACTGTCGAGCAGCACCGGGGAATCATCCGATGCCTGCACCGCCTCGCGCATATAGCGCAGCAGTTCGTTCTCGCGGTACACCACTTCCATAGCCCGGCCACCGAGCACATAAGACGGTCGTACCACCAGTGGATAGCCAATTTTTTGCGCCGCCGCGACAGCCTCTTCAGTGCTGCGCACGGTGGTATTAGCCGGCTGTTTCAAGCCCAGTTTTTGAATCATCTGCTGGAAGCGCTCGCGATCTTCCGCGCGATCAATAGCATCGGGAGATGTACCCACAATCGGTACACCGAGGGACTTTAAGGCATTGGCCAGTTTTAGTGGCGTCTGCCCGCCAAACTGCACAATCACCCCTTCGGGTTTTTCCAGCTCAATAATTTCCATCACGTCTTCAAGCGTTACCGGCTCAAAATAGAGGCGATCGGAGGTGTCGTAATCGGTGGACACTGTTTCGGGGTTACAGTTGACCATGATGGCCTCGTAACCGTCCTCGCGCATGGCGAACGCAGCGTGTACACAGCAGTAATCAAATTCAATGCCCTGGCCGATACGGTTTGGACCACCACCCAACACCAGGATTTTCTTGCGATCAGTTACCTGCGCTTCGCATTCTTCTTCGTAGGTGGAGTACATATAGGCCGTGGCCGAGGCAAATTCAGCCGCGCAGGTATCCACGCGCTTGTAAACCGGCCTGATGCCCAGCTCATGGCGATACTCGCGCACGCCCTGCTCGGAAACCCCGAG
>PDSN01000182.1 GCA_002748505.1 Gammaproteobacteria bacterium
GGAAAATCTTTGAGTGGCAATAATCAACCTGTGGTGAATGTCAGCTGGACAGACGCGGCCCTGTACTGCAACTGGTTAAGTCAGCGCGAAGGTTTGCGCCCGTTTTACAATCAAAGCCACGGCAAGATCACCGGCTTCAACCCAAAATCCACTGGCTATCGCCTGCCTACCGAGGCCGAATGGGCATTTGCCGCGCGTTTTAACAAGGGCGCGATGCGCCGCTACTCCTGGGATAGCAACACCCTGCCCCCGCCAAAAAAACAAGCCAATTACGCCGATACCAGCGCCAAGGGTATTGCACAACAGATCATCCCGAATTACCGCGATGGCGCAGCCGTCACCAGCGCCGTGGGCAGTTACGCACCCAATACGCTGGGGTTGTACGACCTCGACGGCAATGTGGCGGAATGGGTCCATGACGTCTATCGCATCAGTTTTGATGGCGCAGGGGAAAAAACCGACCCACTGGGACCGCAACAGGGTGTCAGGCACAGTATTCGCGGTGCGAGTTGGGCCGATGCCCTGCCTTCGCGCCTGCGTCTGTCCTATCGTCACTACGGCGCCAAGGGGCGTAACGATACCGGCTTTCGCTTAGCGCGCTATGCCGACTGAATTGCTCAAAATGGGAGCCAGACCATGTCATCTTTTCTACGTTTAATTGCGCCGCCGCTATTGCTTGTAGCAAGCCTTGGCGCCGCGCTGGTGTGGGCGCAGCAAGACAAGGCCGAAAAGCAAACAAGCGAAGAAGACTACCAAAGCTCGGAACAAATTTTACAAGACAGCGCCGTGTCCTTTCCGGTGGATATTTGAGGTATACATGAAAACACGTTTTTCCAATGAATTCGTATTTCAAATCTGTGCTTTGCTGCTCATTACCGTGCTGGTGCACGCGATGTACACGACGGTTGTCCGCCCTAATGCGCAGGCGCAGCTGGCCTACGAGGCCGCCCAGCGCGAAGCGGGGCAGACAGTCATCAGCCAGCGCAGCCTGTCGGTTGTCATCGCCGACTACGAACAGGAGGCCTGTTTCATTTTGTTATTTTGGGCTCTGGCAACCATGGGCTATAAAGCCCTGCAACTGCGTCAAGAACAGAACCTGCTCAGTCGCAATTTGCTGGATATCAGCCCCGGTACGACCCTGTTACCGCAGGATGCACGCGGTTTGAGTCGTGCCCTGGAAGCACTTCCAGAGCAAGAACAGGAAAGACTGTTGCCTCGCACGCTTGCCAGCGCATTACAGCGCTTCGCCCTGACCAGTGACATCCCCGCTGTGGCAGACACCGTGCGCGAGCAATGCGAGTTAGAATCCGACCGCTTAGACAGCGAATTATCCATGGTGCGCTACATCGCCTGGGCAATTCCTTCAATTGGTTTTATCGGCACCGTGCGCGGTATTGGCGATGCACTTGCACAGGCGTATAAAGCCGTTGAAGGTGACATCACTGGCGTAACCGTAAGCCTGGGTGTGGCGTTTAACAGCACCTTTGTGGCCTTGGTGCTCAGCATTATCTTGATGCTCTGTCTGCACCAGTTACAACTGTCTCAGGAACGCCTGTCGCTGAATTGCCAGCGCTATGCGGATAAAAACCTGTTGCGCCATCTCGGAGCGCTGCTATGAGTCAGTTTGTTTTGGATATTCTCGATAGCCAATTGCAGCTTTGGCAGGGCACCAGCCGCGTGTTGAGCGAACCGGGCATTGCCAACTGGGATGGCGCGCAGTATTTATTTGGCACAGCCGCCAGCGA
>PDSN01000185.1 GCA_002748505.1 Gammaproteobacteria bacterium
TCCGGGTTAAGCGCCCCCGCGCTGCTTGCGGATGCGGGCGGCGCGCTCTTTGCGCACCTGTTTTGGGTCGACAAGCAAAGGTCGGTAGATTTCTACCCTGTCACCGGCCTGTAGAACTTGATCGGGTTTGACCACCTTGCCAAATATACCCAGTTTCGCCGCGCGGATATCCAGGCCGTCAAACTCATCGGCAATACCACTTTGCTCAGCCGCGGCCAGTGCTGTGGTGCCCGCTGGCACCTGCAGGGCAATAAGCAACTGTTTTTGCGGCGTGGCATAAGCGACCTCAACGCCGATATCTGTATCGGGTTCAGCCATACACTGCCCGGGCGCGGCGCGACACGGCCTCCACAAGCTTGTCGGTCACACTGTCAAACAGACGCGCCATCGCCAGACCTACCAAAGCGTTATCGATGCTAAACTCCAACTGCAAAGACACCTTGCAGGCGCACTCGCCCAGAGCCTTAAACCGCCAGCGACCGGTAAAACGCTGAAACGGCCCCTCCAGCAGTTCAAGCTCGATAGACTCGGGGGCAGTTAAATAATTGCGCGTGCTAAAACTCTGACGCACACCGCCTTTGGCGAGATCAAGCCGCGCCTCAACCACGGCTGGGGTGCGTAAAAACACCTCCGCAGCCACACAGCCGTCCATATAATGCGGGTAGGACTCGATATCATCCACCAACATAAACAACTGCTCGGCGGTGTAAGGCAGCAGCGCACTGCGATCAATCTGGGTCATTTCATTTCCGTCAGCCAAAACAACAACACTATAACCAGTGGCACAATATAGCGCAGTTGCACCATCCACAGGGAGAAAAACAGACGAGACTCCCTGTACAGCTCGATACGCATTGTCTCACGGCGCATGCGCCAGCCCACAAACAAAGTCACCAGCAAGGCGCACACTGGAATAAGCACATCGGCGGAAACATACTCAAGATAGGCAAAGAACTGTCGCCCGCTGAAGGGGCGGCGCGTCTGCCATAGATTCAGGGATAAAACCGCCGCAAACCCAAGACAAACTACCACAGTGCCGACCATCAGCACCGCCCAGACACGCGCCACAGAAAATGCCCGACGCACGGTAAAAACCGCAGGCTCAAGCAGCGCAACGGCTGTGCCCAATGCGGCAATCACAAACACCCAATAAAAAAACGCGCCGTAGACATCGCCACCCGGAGTGTTCCCAAAGGCAAAGGGCAGCGCCACGAACGCCAGGCTCGGGCCCTGCACCGGCTCTAAATTGTGGGCAAATAACAAGGGATAGATGGCAACCCCAGCGAGCAAGGCCACCACCGTATCAAACACGGCAACAGCGAGCACCGACCGCCCCAGCTCGCCGTGGCGCAAACTGTATTGTGCCAACACCCACAAACCCACCAGCAGCATTGGCACCAAAATCCAGGCTAACAGGCCGATACCGCGACGCACTCCCATCGCCAGCACACCCAGCACCGCGATCAGCATAAAACAGTACCAATACATCAGCTCACCAGGGGCCGCCAACAGCAGTTCAAAACGCCTGGCCACTTCCACCACACTCATAGCGGCGAATTCGCCATGGCTGAGTTTGGGAATATAGGCAAGCCCCCAACTGGCAACCACAATGCAGTAGACCGCCACCAGCACACCGCTAACTACCGCCAACAAACCCAGTAAACGCCACAGCCTCGAACACGAAGAGGTTCTGGCGGCGCGCCCGAAAGACTGCACGGGGCTGCCGCGACCGTGACTGCCCAGTGCCAACTCCGCCACCAGTATTGGCGCGACGATACCCAAAAGGCAGGCGAAATAGGTGAGCACAAACCAGCCACCACCATAATTACCCGCCAGATAGGAGAAACGCCAGATATTGCCCACGCCAACAACGGCGCAGGCAAGCGCCATCACAAAGGTCGTGCGCCAACGCCACTGGGGCGGCGCCTGAAGCGTAGATAAAGCCATGCAAAACAACAAGTCAAAACACAGGTAGAGAAGCATATCACCACATTGATACCAGATTCACCTGCCAGCCCTTTCATCTTCAACAGGGACGTACGTATAATGCGCGCCATGAGCAAGAAAAAATCCAAAAACAACGACAACAGCATCGCCCGCAACAAGCGCGCCAGCTTTGACTATCACCTTGAAGAAACCTTCGAGGCAGGCATCGCCCTGTCCGGCTGGGAAGTCAAAAGCCTGCGCATGGGCAAGGTGCAACTGACCGACAGCTATGTGCTGATGAAAGACGGTGAGGCCTTCCTCCTGGGCGCCAATATCACCCCGCTGGACACCGCCTCCACCCACTTCGTGACCGACCCCACCCGCACCCGCAAGCTGCTGCTGAAGAAGAAAGAGCTGGCAAAAATTCTCGCCGCGACCTCCGCCAAGGGCATGACCTGCGTGTGTACCTCACTGTACTGGAAGGGCCACCTGGTCAAGGCCAGAATCGCCCTCGCCAGGGGTAAACAAAGCCACGACAAGCGCGACACCCAGAAAGAGCGCGACTGGAACCGGCAGAAACAGCGCATCATCCGCGACAGCGTCAAGCAGTAGTCACGCCAAAGCCCCAGACTTGAAATAGCGCATTTCACCACCAGATAAGGTATACTACCCATCCACACTCGGGGGCGATTCGGATTCGACGACGGTATCAAACCCTTAGGTGCATGCCGTGATGGCAGCCAATCACGTAAATCCAAAGCTGTATTTTATTAGTTGCCAACGACGACAACTACGCTCTGGCGGCATAAGCCCGCTAGCAGTCCTTAGCAAGGTGCCAGTACCGCGCTGAAGACTGTCATACAGAACTGGATCGCAACAAAGCACGCCTTGGGC
>PDSN01000186.1 GCA_002748505.1 Gammaproteobacteria bacterium
TTCAAACATCATGAAAAGCGTAGCGGTAGCTACGGTTTGAATGATTTTGGGCAAGATTCGAAGTCATTTTTTTCGAAAAACCATTTAGGTACAGTTTGTACATTGGCTTTTGTTGCTATTCACTACATAACTCATTGATAGTAAATAAACAATAGCGAAGTGGACGCCGTACTGGTGAAATATCCGGGCCAGATGGCACAAAACCACTAAAGGAGATAAATCGTGCTGGGCGATCTTACAATTCGAGATTGGATGGTCATTGTCGGGGTGTTGCTGATCTTTGCCGTGCTGCTTGACGCCTTTAGACGTGTGCGCGAGGAACGCCGCAGCGGTGTGCGCATCAGTCTGGGTAAATCCGTTGGTAAAGCTGCCGATGTCGATGACGACGATATTTTGCTGAACAGCGAATTGCCAAACGGCGGTGCCAGGGCGGTGGCGCGCGACCTTTATAAGCAAGTCACGCAAAAATCGACACCGGACACCGCTCAGGTGGAACACGAAGCCCCAGAGCCCGCCTACGATGACGACGATCTTATCGACGGCATCAGCGCCGAAGAGGAAGATCACAGCGCCATCCTCGCCGAGCGCGAAGAGTTGGATGATCTGTGCGACGAACCCCAGGCCGATACTCAGAAGGTAACTCTGCCAGAGGGCATCGAGCCAGAAATGTTTGTGCTCAATGTGGTTGCCCGCGACCCCGCTGGTTTCAATGGCGAAGATATTCTACATATTTTGCTGGCCTGTAATCTGCGCTTTGGGGAGATGGACTTTTTCCACCGCCACGAACAGGAGACCGGCAGGGGCACCATTCAATTCAGCGTGGCGAACATGATGCAGCCCGGCGTGTTTGACATCGACAACATGGCCGATCTGCGCACCCCGGGGCTGGTGTTTTTCCGCACCTTCCCAGGCCCCAAAAACATGATGCAGGCCTTCGACTATATGCTGGAAACCGCCAAAGCGGTGGCGAAAAACCTCAACGGCGATGTACTCGACGAAAGCCGCTCCATGCTTACCCGCCAGACCCTGGAGCACGCCCGTTCGCGTATTCAGGATTTGGAGCGCCGCTTGATGGCCGCATCGGAACAGTAATCGTTTGCGGATGCGGTAAACATGCAGCCAGAGCTTGAGGCGAAACGATTGCGCGAGCAATTGCAGCGCTGGAATCATCAATATCACGTGCTCGATGAGCCCGCGGTCAGTGACAGTGAATACGACCGCAGTCTGCGCCGCCTGCAGGCGCTTGAACAGGCGCATCCCGATCTGGTCACTGCCGACTCGCCCACCCGGCGTGTTGGCGCCGCGCCCCTGTCGGCGTTTACGCAGGTGACCCATCAGGTACCGATGCTGTCGCTGGACAACAGTTTTAGCGATGACGAATTAACCGCCTTTGATACCCGCCTGCACGATCGTTTAAAAGACGACACGCCGCTGGAATACGCCTGCGAGCCAAAACTCGATGGCATTGCCGTGAGCCTGTTGTACCGCGATGGTATTTTGGTGCAGGGCGCCACGCGCGGCGACGGCATCACCGGCGAAGACATCACCGCCAATGTGCGCACTGTAGGTTCGGTTCCGCTGCGATTATCTGGCGAAAACGCACCGCCACTGCTGGAGGTGCGCGGTGAAATCTACATGCTAAAAGCGGGCTTTGAAGCCCTGAACGACAAAGCGCGCCAGGAAGGCGGCAAGGTATTCGCCAATCCGCGCAACGCCGCCGCAGGCAGTCTGCG
>PDSN01000062.1 GCA_002748505.1 Gammaproteobacteria bacterium
CGGTTCACTTTAAACGCTTTATAAAAAGAATACATTATCGCAGTTGACATGCGCTTTGTCAGGGTGCTGAATGTGGCAGGATTTTTTTGCTTAAAGATAAGGATCTATCTATGGACAGCCAATTCGCGCGTGATACCGCCGTAAACTGCGATCAGCAGGGTATCTGGCATGCCACCATGCGCAAGGGCTGGCGCATCGGCGAAGCCTTAAATGGTGGCTATGTGTTGGCGGTGGCGGGCAGGGTATTGCGCGAAGCGTTGCCCCATGACGATCCCTTGAGCATCAACGCATTTTACCTGGCGCCAGTGATGCCGGGGCCGGTGCGCTGTGAAGTGACGCTGTTGCGCAGCAGTCGCAGCACCACCCAGGCAGTGCTGAAAATGTATCAAAACAATACGCATGTGTTGCAGGTGACCGCCGCGTACACTGATTTAAATAAACTCACAGGCCCAAGCTGGGCGCAGCAGCAAGCCCCAAAAATCAAGCCGCCGGCTGAATGCTCTAAAGCGCACCCTGATTTTTTTGAAATGAATCAAAATGTAAACGTGCACCTCACCGAGGGTATGGAGGTATTTGCGGGCAAAGGTCCCAGCGGCACGGGCGCATGGGATGGCTGGGTGAGCTTCACTGATGGCGCTGATCCCGACCCGCTGGCGCTGCTACTGTTTGCTGATGCCTTCCCCCCGCCAGTGTTTACGGTGATGGGGGTCACCGGCTGGGTGCCCACTATCGAACTGACCGTGCAGCTTCGCGCCACACCTGCGCCTGGGCCAATTCAGGCGCGAATGCGTACGCGGTACATTACCAAAGGTGTGGTTGAAGAAGACGGCGAATTCTGGGACAGCAGCGGCAATCTGGTGGCGGTGAGTCGCCAGTGTGCGAAAGTACGCCTGCCGAAAACTGATTAAGGCTGTTGGTGCATGCTATTTAACAAAACTCAGCGGCGCTGGTTTATCTTTGCTTTAGCGGGTGTTTTGCCGCTGATATTGTTGTTGGGGCTTGCCAGCGGCGCCATGGATTTATCCCTGCGAGAAACCCTGGTGAGCCTGTTTGGTGGCAGTTCGCAGCGCCAGCAAATGATCGTGCAGGTCATTCGCTTGCCGCGCGTGTTGCTCGCCGCGTTGATTGGGCTGATACTCGCGATATCCGGTGCGGCCATGCAGGGTTTGTTTCGCAATCCACTGGCAGACCCTTCTTTGATTGGGGTCACCACCGGAGCATCCTTGGGCGCGAGCCTTGCGATTGTATTTGCCGGCACCCTGGTAAGTGCCAGCGGCTTGTCCGCCTTGACGCTACTGACCTTCGGTGCTTTCCTGGGCGGTTTGATCGCGACCTGGCTGGTGTTTCGTTTGGCGACTGATGGGCAGAGCACCTCGGTGGCCACGATGTTGCTGGCGGGCATTGCGGTCACGGCCCTTGCCGGTGCGGTGGGCAGCTTATTGGAGTATTACGCCGACAATCAAATGCTGCGCCATATCAGTCTGTGGCGCATGGGCGGCATGGATGGCGCAAATGGCATGCAGGTCTGGGTGGCTCTGGCGATAGCGGCGCTGCTGTGTGTGTTTATTCCCCGTTTTGCCACGGCGTTAAATGCCATGCTGCTCGGTGAATCAGAGGCGCGGTATCTGGGGGTGGATGTCGATAGGGCCAAACGCTATTTGATCTTATTGGTCGCCATTGGCGTGGGAGCATCGGTGGCGTTGGCGGGTACGATTGCCTTTGTCGGGCTGGTGGTGCCGCATATCACCCGTATGCTGATTGGGCCTGACCATCGTTACCTGTTGCCGGTCAGCGCCCTGGCCGGCGCGGTGCTGCTGGTATTGGCGGACACGTTTGCTCGGGTGGTCGTATTGCCCTCTGAATTGCCGGTTGGCGTGGTAACAGCCATGCTCGGCGCGCCGTTTTTTATATCATTGCTGCGCCAGCGCCGCGCCTATGGGATGGCCTGATGTCGATTTTGTCTGTACACAAGGTCAGTGCCGCGCCCTGGGGTACACCTCTGCTCAAGGACTTGTCTTTTAGCCTGGATGCGGGGACTATCACTGCGATTATCGGCCCCAACGGCGCGGGCAAAAGCAGCCTGTTGCATCTGCTTGCGGGTGGGCATGGCCTCAGTGCCGGCGAGCTTTTGCTACAGGGCAGGCCGCTTGGGGATTACCGTCTAGCCGAGCGTGCAAGACATATCGGTGTGTTACCGCAACAGGCGAGTTTGAATTTTCCGTTCAGCGTCGAGGAGGTGGTGAGCCTCGGGCGAACTCCCCATGCAAGTGGTCGTCTGGCGGATCGGCAAATCGTGCAGGAGGTGCTTGAAGCTGTCGATATCAACGCTTTTGCGCAGCGAATTTACACGGAACTATCCGGTGGTGAGCGCCAGCGAGTGCAATTGGCCAGGGCGTTGGCGCAAATCTGGCGTGAGCAGGATGCGCCGGGGCGGGTCTTGTTGCTGGACGAGCCCACCAGTGCGATGGATCTTGCCCATCAACAGCGCCTGCGCCATCTGCTCAAAGAAGTGGCCGCCTCGGGTTGTGCGGTGGTGTTGATTACTCACGATTTCAATATGGCGTGCTCCTGTGCAGAAACCCTGATTGTTATCAACAACGGTGCGGCGGTGGCGGCTGGCACAGTGAACGATGTTGTAACACCGCGCATGTTTATGGACGTGTTTGGTGTGTCGGTGTACATTAATCGCGATTTAGCATTTCCTCAGGTGTTGATAACATGACGTTGCGTCTGGCCGCTGTATGCGTGGCTTTTTTAATCAGTGGTTTTAATCAGCAAGCGATAGCGGCATCGATTTATCTCGATGATTTCCTCGGGCGTGAGGTGCAGTTAAAGTCGCCCGCTACGCGCATAATTGCTTTGGCGCCACATATCGTGGAAAACGTGTTCAGTGCAGGTGCAGGTGATCGCCTGATTGCTGTGGTCGCTCACAGTGACTACCCCGCAAAGGCCAGGAAGCTGCCCCGCGTTGGCAGTTACGTCGATTGGTCCTTTGAGACCATTGTCGGTTTGCAGCCCGATTTAGTTATATTGTGGGATTCCGGCAATGGCACCATGCGTCGCAAGCGGCTTGAACGCCTGGGTTTTACCGTGTTTGTGAGCGAGCTGCGCAGGTTGCAGGATATCCCCAAAGAGATTCGCGCCATTGGAAAGATGGCCGGCACAGCGTCTGTCAGTGATGCGGAGGCTAACCGCATCGAGGCAAAACTGCGTCAGTTGCGTGATCGCTATGGTCACAGGCCGCCGGTGCGAGTGTTTTATCAAGTGTGGAATTCGCCTTTGCAAACCCTGAGCGGCGAACATATGGTCAGTGATGTGATTCGTCTGTGTGGCGGCGTGAATGTATTTGCCGACGAGCCGATGCTTGCGCCAAAAATCAGTAAAGAGGCGGTGATAAAAGCCGATCCCGATGTGATTTTAGCCAGCGGTATGGGCGAGAGTCGGCCTGAGTGGTTAGACGAATGGCGCGTTTATAAAAACATGAAAGCTGTGCGCCTAGATGCCCTACAGTTTGTGCCGCCCGACTATATACAGCGCCCCACCGCGCGCATCTTAAAGGGCGCTCAACTGGTGTGTGAACAACTAGAGGAAGTGCGTGGGCGGATGTAATATCGCGCCCTTGTCGTTAACCCGGATATTTCCTCAGTAAAGTGACCGTCGTACTGGTAAAACATCCGGGTTAGTTTTTCTGCAAAAAAAGGAAACGTGCCCTCTCCCCAGGCTTGGAGAGAGAGCCGATGTTTGGCGCTTAATCCGCAAAGACCACAGACTCATTTTTCTTAATGGTCAGGGGGTGGTAACCGGGCTTGGCTTCTTTAAACGCTTTTTGCGCCATAGCCTTGCCTTTGGTTGTTTTTACCAGCTCGGCGTACAGCGGGGCCACCAGTTTATTGCGACCAATACGCACCAGATAGCTGTAGATCGCGTCATAGGCGGGCTCGTAGTCGTTGGTAACCGCCAGCATATACCAGCTGTGAGCAATCTCGTTGTTGGCGCTGTCGGTGAGATTAAACGCGGCGTCGAGATCGGTCATTTGCCCGGGTGTGAGCTGCTTTGGCATATTGTTCAGGAAATACAGCCATTGATGCACAGTCCAGCCTTCGGGGTTTACCGTGGTTTTAGCATCGCCCTTGGCAAGCCAGTTAGAGCGCGCTGTATCGACAATGCTAAAGGCATCTGATTGTGGCACTGCCACGCCCTCGGGAAGACCCGGCGCAAATACCCATTGTTCGATACGGGCGCGATCGAGCTTGTCGGGATAATCAGCCAGCAGGGTTTTATCCAGGTAGGCCATAAAGTTATCCGTGGTGATGCTTTGGAAGTGGAAATCCTTGAAGTATTGCATCAGGAAATTATCGAAGTTTTCGCGCCCCACTTTGTGTTCCAACTCGCGCAAAAACAACGCGCCTTTTTCATAGGGAATATTGGAAAATACTGCATCGGGGTCACGTCCGGCGAGGTCGATCGCAAGAATTTGATCATTGGGCGTTTTGCTCGCAAGCGTATGTTGGAGACTCTGATAGCCCAGCACCGCCTCCTGGTCGAAGCGCTCTTTGCCGTATATCGCCTCCATAATGCGATAGGTTAAATAGGTGGTAAAACCTTCGTTCAGCCACAGGTCGCGCCAGGAGGCGTTGCTCACCGCATTGCCCGACCAGGAGTGCGCCAGCTCGTGGGCGATTAGGCTGACCAGACTTTTATCCCCGGCAATGACGGTGGGGGTGATAAAAGACAAACGCGGATTTTCCATGCCGCCAAAGGGAAACGATGGCGGCAGAATAAGCAGGTCGTAGCGATCCCAGTCATAGTGGCCGTAGAGTTTCTCCGTGGTCTCAAGCATAGCTTCGGTATCTGCAAATTCCGCCGCCGCTTTTGCCAGCCAGGAGGGCTCGGCGTAAACACCGGTGCGCTTACCCATGGGCTGGAATGCCAAATCGCCAATTGCCAGAGCGATTAAATAGGAGGGCACGGCCTGGGGCATATTGAATTCAAACCGACCGTCCAGCTCGGCATTGGGGTCGTTTGCGGCGCTCATCACCGCGCGCAGTGCTTTGGGTGTGTTGATGGTGGCATCGTAAGTTACGCGCACTTGCGGTGTATCTTGTAGCGGGATAAAACTGCGCGCGTGCGTGGCCTGCGCCTGGGAGAACAGGAAAGGCTGTTGTTTGCCAGCGGTCTGTGCAGGTGTCAGCCATTGCAAGCCGGAGGCTTTCGGCGAGGTTTTGTAGTGCACGGTGACCGAATTGCTGGCTTTGGGCAGTTTGATATACAGCGGCGTGCCCAGGTTCTTATCGGTTTTACCAAGTGTGTAGCTGATGAGTTGTCCCCCGGAGTTGACGCCTTCGATGGTTAAATCCCGGGTGTCGAGAATTAAAGTGTCGGCATTGGGTTGCACGCGGTCAAATGTCAAGGTCGCGGTGCCTTCCAGTTCAGACTTTTTGAAATTCGCGGTGAGTTGCAGACTGACGTGAGTGACTTTAACCTGATCGGGATTGGCGAAAGAGTGTTCGTCATAGCCCGCAGGCAGCATTTGCGCGCTGTTGTTGGCGACTTTTTCCACTTCCGACCAAACCCGCAGCAGGTTTTCACCGAGGATCTTTTGAATATCGGCCTTGGCATAACCGCGTTGTAACAGGCCGTCAATTAACGCGGGGTAATCCGCCACGGTTTTTAGGCCTTCGGGCAGGCTGTCGCCCACGCCATCAAAATCGGAACCCAGACCCACGTGTTCAATACCGGCGACCTGCACTGCGCGGTCGATGTGGTCCAGCACGGTGTCAAGCGTGGCAAAGGGAAACGGCGACCCGGTGACATAGTCTTCCTTGAATTGTTTGAGTTCTGCGCTGTCTTTGCCGTATTTTTGCGCGGCTTGTTCGGAAGCGGCCTTGTAGTCGTCATACCATTTTCGGGATTCCTGGCTCACAAAACTGGAACCGAAGTTAATCATGATCACGCCGCCGTTTGCCGCGAGTTTTTTCAACATGGCATCGCTGACATTGCGCTCAAAGCCGGGGGTGAAGTGGCGCATGGATGAGTGGGAAGCGATCACCGGCGCGCGGCTGATGTCCAGCACCTGGTAAAACGCGTCGTCGGACACATGAGCAATGTCCACCATGATGCCCAGGCGGTTCATTTCGCCGACCAGGCGCTTGCCAAACTGCGACAGGCCATGCCACTGTCGGGTTTCGTCGTAGGAGGAATCGGAAATGTGATTGCTTTTGGCGTGTGTTAAGGTGATGTAGCGGATGCCTCTGTCGAAAAATTCGCGCAGAGTCTCAAAACTGTTGCCAATAGGTGCACCGTTTTCCATACCCAGTGGCAGCGACAATTTGCCTTGCTTGAACTGGGAGCGTACATCGGCGACGCTGGTTGCAATGGCAATTTTATCCGGTGCGCGCGCCACCAGTGCCTCGACGCTATCAATCAGCTGGTGAGCCGTTTGGGCTGACTGCACTGTGCCGTCCTGGCTTGAGGGCACGTAAATCGACATAAACGGCGCGTTCAAGCCACCTTTGTTTGCCAGCGCCAAGTCAAATTCGCGTTTGGTTTCGCCCTGGGTGAGGTCTGTCCAGTTGTTGTGCAGGCGGTAGGGGGCGTCCACATGACCATCGACAATAATCGATTCCTGCGCCAGACGCTCGGCCTGCTCGCTGGCGGCCAGTGCGTTTTGGGAGGTCAGCAATATGACCAGTGGCAACAATAGGTGTTTTGCTTTCATAGCAGTATCCACGGTTGATTCAAAAGACGGTGTGATTGTAGAGGCAAACGCAGCGGCTGACCACCTGTGAGGAGGCTGGCAAGAAGTTGAGCTTTTCGCACTTACCCGCCTGCGTTCTGGCAGCGTGTTTGTGCTATATTGCGGCTTTTGTTATCCGAACGCTGCTATGGGGTCATTGTCGCGCTACGCTTATCTTACTGCCGGGGTCATTTTCGTGGCGCTCGGTGCTTTGGGCGTGCCGTTGCCATTGCTGCCTACCACGCCATTTTTGATTTTGGCGGCGGCGTGTTTTGCCCGCAGTTCACCGCGTTTGCACCGTTGGCTGTATCGTCAAAAGGTTTTGGGTTCCATGCTTAGGGACTGGGAAGAAAGGCGCTGTGTGACCTGCCAGGTGAAAATTGTGGCGGTGTGCTCGGTGATTGGCTTTGGCGGCTATGCAGTATTGTTTTCCATGCCAACGATGATCTCCAAAGTGATCGGTGTCTTGCTGATTGCTACGTCTTTGACTGTTATGTACCGGGTGGATATTTGCGATGAATGAGCAGCGAGCCCTGCTGGGGAAAGAATGGCAAGCCCTGCAAACCCAGGTAGAACACAGCGAGCGCCAACTGCTGTGGGTTAAACTGTTTGCGGTATTGCTGGTGCTGATCGTGTGGCCCATGGGCGACAGGGGCGTGCTGTTGGGTATTGTTTTGCTGGCGGTGTTATGGTTGCAGAATGCGATTTACGCCACTTTTCAAGCGCGTATGGTGGCGCGTCTGGAGGTCATCGAAGCGGCGTTTGTCGATGGTGATGGCGTCACACCGTTTCAGTTGAATACACAGTGGCAACAACAACGCCCAGGGCAGTTGGGTTTGATAGCGCAGTATGCCTGCCAGGCATTGCGCCCCACGGTGGCTTTTCCCTACCTTGTGCTGCTGGTACTGATGCTGCTTAGAGCGCTGTTGTGAGTGCACCGAGTCGCCCCGGCTTAACCTGCGTGCTATGCTTCGTGCCGCGACTTCAATACAGGATAAACCATGTACTCTCTGCTTAAGCCCTTGTTATTTCTGCAAGACCCCGAGGACGCTCACGATCGTACCATTGCGCTGTTAAAACACAGTCAGCGTACGCCGCTGAAGCTCGCTTTTGGTCAGTGTGTGGCGGACAGTCCGGTGGAGTTTCTGGGAATGCATTTGCCCAATCCGGTAGGTTTGGCCGCCGGACTTGATAAAAACGGCGAGTGCATCGACGCTTTTGCGGCCATGGGCTTTGGCTTTATTGAAGTGGGCACGGTGACGCCTCGCCCCCAGCCGGGCAACCCCAAACCGCGCCTGTTTCGCCTGCCTGAGGCCGAGGCCATCATCAACCGCATGGGTTTTAACAACAAAGGGGTGGACTATCTGGTCGAGCAGGTCAAGAACGCCAACTACGACGGTGTGTTAGGTATCAACATCGGTAAGAACAAAGACACACCCGAAGAGCAGGCACTGGACGACTATATTATTTGTCTTCGTAAAGTGTATGAACTGGCCTCTTATGTGGCGGTGAATATTTCATCGCCCAATACGCCGGGACTTAGAAACCTGCAATACGGCGAGGCGCTTGATGCCTTGTTAGCGGGTTTGAAGCAGGAGCAGCACCGCTTAGCCGATGAGCATGGCCGCTACGTGCCCATGCTGGTTAAAATTGCACCGGATTTGAGCGAAGAGGAAATCCAAAGCATCGCCGCCTCGCTGATAAGCGCGGAAATTGATGGTGTGATTGCCACCAACACGACCCTCGACAGAGAGTCCGTGGCGGGTTTGCGGCATGCGGAGGAGGCGGGCGGTCTGAGCGGCGCAGTGCTTACCGAAAAGAGTTGTGAGGTCACGCGCCTACTGGCAAAGGCGCTGGGCGGTAAAATGCCCATTGTTGGTGTGGGCGGCATCGACAGCGAGCACGCCGCCCTTGAGCGCATTGCCGCCGGAGCGGACGTGCTGCAGATCTACACCGGCTTTATCTACCACGGCCCACCGCTGGTGCGCCGTTTGATCAAGGCGCTGCAAGCT
>PDSN01000063.1 GCA_002748505.1 Gammaproteobacteria bacterium
GCCAGCGACTGAAACTGCATCCAGGGCGTTGCCCGCTGCTCCTCGACGCTGGTGACGTTAAGGTCCACCAGACGCGGCTCGGTAAAACCCACCTTTTTGAGCCAGGACAGCAGGGTATCCACCGCGGGCAAAAACCACACATTACCCATACGGGCATAGCGCCCTTCTGGTACCAGAGTCATCCCCATGGGCCCCTCGATCACCAGTGTTTCCAGCACCAGCTCACCACCTGGGCGCAGGCATTGCTTTAACTCGCGCAGATGGTCAAACGGTGAGCGGCGATGATAGAGAATCCCCATGGAAAACACGGTATCGAACGCTTCGAGATCGGCTGGCACCTGTTCAATCCCCAGCGGCAACACCCAAATGCTGTCTTGCTGCAGGTACTTTTGCAGGGCGTGAAACTGCACCACAAACAACGGCGTGGGATCGATGCCAATCACTTCACTCGCGCCTGCCCCTAACATGCGCCAACAGTGGTAGCCGCTGCCACAGCCAACATCCAGCACCCGCCTGCCGCGCAAGTCTTGAATATGGGGAGCGAGTCGATCCCATTTCCAGTCCGAGCGCCACTCGGTATCAATGTGAATCCCAAACAACTCAAACGGCCCCTTGCGCCAGGGGTGCAGCGCTTTTAAGGCGGTTTCCAGGGTGTTGTGCTGCTCTTCGCTAAGCGGTTTGTTTGCGCTGGCACCCACCCGACTGGCATTGAGTTCAATGTTGTCGGCGCGCAGCAAAGGCAGGGATTGCAGCGCCTCCAGCCAGCGCGCCAGATCGCCGTAGCGCTGATGGGACAAACCCGTCGCCACCTGTTTTTGCAGTTGGTTGGCCCACTTCCCCAGGGAGGGGTTGTCGATATCAGTGCGCCAGCGCTGCATTAACGGTTGATAATCGATTCGCATAAAAACCTATTTCAAAGCGACCATAGAGGCAAAATTAAAACACTGAAACCACACATCGCAGCTGCGAAATCCCGCCGCCCTCATCCGCGCTTTGTGTTGCGCCAGGGTTTCCGGTATCAACACATTCTCCAGGGCGCTGCGTTTTTGTGCGATTTCAAGGTCAGAGTAGCCATTTGCCGCCTTAAACTGATGGTGCAATTCCGTGTTCAGCGCATCGAGCGCAGGGTCGGCAAACAGAACTTTTTCGGACAGTATCACAATGCCGCCCGGTTTTAATCCTGCAAAAATACCGCGCATTAAAGCGTCGCGCTGCGCCAGGGGCACAAATTGCAGCGTAAAATTCAGCACCACCACCGAGGCGTTTTCGATAGCCGTCTCTTCAATGTTCTGACAGATAAGCTGCACCGGCGTGTTATGCGTATCCTCATCAACCAGTCGGGCACAGCGCTTGAGCATCGCCGGTGAATTATCCACACCGATGATTCGACAACCCTCCGCCACAATATGCCGACGCATAGACAAGGTAGACGCCCCCAGCGAACAACCCAGGTCGTAACACTGAGTGCCCGCGCTGGCGTAGCGCCCGCCCAGCAAACCAGTCATACCGATGATGGTGTTATAGCCGGGGACGGAGCGGTTAATCATGTCGGGAAACACATCCGCCACACGCTGATCGAAGGTGAATGCGCCCAGTTCTCCCGCGGGATGGGCGTAAATGGTGTCGCGGCGATCGCTCACGGTGAGTCCTCCACACTGTAAAGGCGCGCACTTTAGCACAGTTACCGTGCCATCAGCGGCGGTAAGCGCCCGTGACCGCGGCGTGTTCGATCAGTGCAGCGAATCCCGACTGCGCTTGTGATTAAACACGCAACTAAATACATCGCGATAGCTTTTCGCAAAGTGCACTCGCAGCCCCTCGCGCAGATAGTCGGGTAACTCGTCAAAATCCCGCTTATTGGCCGCGGGTAAAACAAGCTCGGTAATTTTACTGCGCCGCGCCGCAATCACTTTTTCGCGAATACCCCCGACTGGAAGTACATGCCCGGTCAAGGTCAGCTCGCCGGTCATTGCCAGCGGGTACTTGATACGCTGTTTGCGCGCCAGGGAGATCAGGGCCGTAGCCATGGTAACACCCGCACTGGGTCCGTCTTTGGGCGTGGCGCCCTCCGGCACGTGCAAATGCACCATGGACTTGTCGAAAAAGTCCATATCACAGCCGTAATCGCGCAGATGCGCCACCACATAACTGTAGGCGATATCCGCCGACTCGCGCATCACCTCGCCGAGCTTACCGGTAAGCTTGAAACCGCGATGCAGGGTGTGCACGCGGGTAGACTCTATGGCAAGGGTGGCACCACCCAGGCGCGTCCAGGCGAGACCCGTGGCCACCCCTACACCGCGCAGTGGTCGCTCTGGACTAAAGTGCGGTTTGCCAAGCAGCTTCTCAATATCTTTTTTACCGACGCGGATACTCTTTGCATCTTCTTCCAGCATTCGCACAATGGATTTTCGAGCTATGCGGGCGAGTTGTTTGTCAAGCTGACGCACCCCCGCCTCGCGGCAGTAGCTGTCAATCACATAACGCAGCGCCGGTTCGTTGATTTTCAGCTGGGCAGCGCGCAGACCGTGACGCTCAAGCTGACGCGGCCACAAATGCTTGAGGGCAATAGCCAGTTTTTCCTGCGCCACATAACCAGACAAGCGAATCGTTTCCATCCGGTCGAGCAAGGGACTGGGAATGGTATCCAACTGGTTGGCGGTGCATACAAATACCACCTTCGATAAATCCAAACGCAAATCCAGGTAGTGATCCAGAAAATTCTGGTTCTGCTCGGGGTCCAGCACTTCCAACATCGCCGAAGCGGGGTCGCCCTGATAGGACGCCCCCATCTTGTCGATTTCGTCGAGCATGATAACGGGGTTGGACACTTCCACTTCTTTGAATGCCTGCACCAGTTTACCGGGCATCGCGCCAATATAGGTGCGGCGATGGCCTTTGATTTCTGCCTCGTCGCGCATGCCGCCCAAACTGAAGCGATAGAACTTGCGGCCAAGCGCGCGGGCAATGGATTTACCGATGCTGGTCTTACCCACGCCCGGCGGGCCGACCAACAATAAGATAGAACCTGAAATTTCGCCGCGAAATTTACCCACGGCAATAAATTCCAAAATGCGCGCCTTGACATCCTCCAGCCCCTCATGGTCTTCCGCCAAGACCTGCCTGGCGTGATCCAGCTCCAGCTTGTCTTTGGAAAAATGCCCCCAGGGCACCGAGCTTGCCCAGTCCAGGTAATTGCGGGTTACCGCGTATTCGGGCGAACCTGATTCCAGCACCGAAAGCTTTTCCAGTTCTTCGTCAAAGCGTTTTGTCACCGCTTCATCCGGCTGCCAGCGCGCCATGCGTTTGCGAAAGGTCTGGACATCAGAGCTGCGATCGTCCCGGGATATGCCCAGTTCCTTCTGGATAACTTTCAACTGCTCTCGCAAAAAGAAATTGCGCTGCTGATCGGACAGTTTTTCGTTGACCTGCTCACTGATTTCACTGTGCAACTCCGCCACTTCACGCTCTTTTTGCAACAGTTTGAGCACAATTTCCATGCGTGGCAGCAGTGCCAGGGTTTCAATAACCTGCTGCAGCTCGTTGCCGTCAGCACTGGTCAAGGCGGCGGCAAAGTCTGTCAGCAAATCCGGGCGCGAGGTATTAAAATTGGCAAAGGAGTGGCGAATTTCCGCGCTATATAAAGGATTTAGCGGCAAAAGCTCTTTTACAGCTTTAAGTATAGCCATCGCATACGCTTTAATCTCGGTGGTGTCTCCCTCCCCCTTGGTGTCGGGATATTCCACCTGCGCCAGGTAAGGCATTTCCTTGCTGAGCCAGCGCACGACGCGAAAGCGGGTAATGCCCTGGGCCAAAAACCGCCCCTCTTCCAGATCGTCCACGGGTAGTCGGTGCAGACGCAGCACACAGCCCATGCGCGGCAGCGTTTCCACATCGAGATCCTCGCCCTTGCCTGGCCCGCTGAAGCTGGCGCCCACAAAGCTGTGCCCGGCTTCCTCTATCGCCGCCAGGGTGCTGCCCCACTCCTCGGGGTCTAAGCCGACAGGTTGCAACTGCCCGGGAAAAAACGGCCGGGTGGGAATCGGTATAACAGGCAGGGTTTCAGGTAGAAACTGCTCGGCAATCGCGGGGGCGCCGCCCTCGTCTTCCACCACTTCGCCGTCAACAATGTCGGGCTCACTGGCCTTTGAAGGTTCTGGTTTTTTATCTGTCATGGCTACACCTCATCGCTACCAGCCAACAACTATGGGGGCGCGATAGCTATTTTCAAGGCGTGCAAAGCTGGCGATCAGTCTTCCGAACGTGTTGGCAGGATGCCGGGTGCCGGAAAGCTGGCAATTTTACCGCCCCCCTCGCTCACTTTCGCCGCACCTTCTTTGTCAACTTCGTCAATGCGAATGATGGACTGTAAAGGAACATAGGAACGCTGGACACCGGCAAACTCGTTTTTTAACTTCTCAGAACCCGGGTCGACCACGATTTGCGAGCGCTCGCCGAACAATAACTCCTCGATCTCGATGAAACCCCACATATCACTTTGGTAAATCTGGCGCGCAAACACCTCAAATACTTCGTTGTTGTTGTGGAAGATTACCTTGTAAACCGGATAGTTAGCCATATTGTCCTCTATATGTATCCACTGGCGAGAGCGTTGCACACCCAGACTTTCACTCCCCTAACCCGGATAATTCACCTGCGCCAGACCGATTGATAAGAACGGCGGGGCGGCTATCCTATCAGCTCGCAAATAAAAAGCCAGCATTAACGCCGTCTCAGACTGTGTTTTTTACCCTTGAGTCTGTATAATTCCCGCCCCATTTTCCCAAAGCAGCGGTCACAGCGTGAGCAAGAAACTGTATATCAAAACCCACGGTTGCCAGATGAACGAGTACGACTCGGCGCGGATGCGCGACCTGCTGGGCGAAAGTCACGACCTCGTTCCCACGGACAACCCCGAGGAAGCGGACGTACTGTTGCTCAACACCTGTTCGATTCGCGAAAAAGCGCAGGAAAAGGTGTTTCACCAATTGGGGCGCTGGAAGCCGCTAAAACAGAAGAACCCGGATCTCATCATCGGTGTGGGCGGCTGTGTGGCAAGCCAGGAAGGCGAGGAAATTGGCAAGCGCGCCCCCTATGTTGACCTGGTGTTTGGCCCGCAAACCCTGCACCGCCTGCCGGAAATGATGGATCAGCGTGGCCCCGGCGGCACCCTGGTCGTAGATGTCAGCTTTCCAGAGATCGAAAAGTTCGACAATCTGCCCGAACCCAAAGTCGAGGGCGCATCGGCCTTTGTCTCCATCATGGAGGGCTGCAGTAAATATTGCACATTCTGCGTTGTGCCCTACACCCGCGGCGAGGAAGTGAGCCGCCCCGTGGACGATGTGATCGCCGAAATCGCTCACCTTGCCAGCGAAGGTGTGCGCGAGGTGAACCTGCTTGGACAAAACGTCAATGCCTATCAGGGTGAAGACCACACCGGTGATATTGTGGATTTTGCCGAATTGCTGCATTTTGTCGCGCGGGTGCCCGGCATCGACCGAATCCGCTACACCACCTCACATCCCGTGGAGTTCTCTGACGCGCTGATCGACGCCTACGCCGATATTCCCCAACTGGTGGATCACTTGCACCTGCCCGTACAAAGCGGCTCAGACAAAATCCTCATGGCCATGAAACGCGGTCACACGGCGCTTGAATACAAATCCAAGATTCGACGTCTGCGCAAGATTCGCCCCAATATCAGCATTTCTTCGGACTTTATCATCGGCTTTCCCGGCGAGACCGATCGCGATTTTGCCGATACCTTGAAGCTGATCGATGATATTGGCTTTGACGTGTCCTTTAGCTTTATCTACAGCGCACGCCCAGGCACACCGGCCTCCGACCTGCCCGACACCACCGATGAGGCCACCAAAAAGCAGCGCCTGCAGCTGTTGCAAACCCGCATCACCCAACAGGCTCAGGCTATCAGTCGGCGCATGGTGGGCACACAGCAGCGCATACTGGTCACTGGTCGCGCCAAAAAAGACCCAGGCCAGTTGCAGGGGCGCACGGAAAACAACCGCGTGGTGAATTTCCGCTGTGGCGATGACAGCCTGATCGGCGAATTCGCCGATGTGCTGATTCAGGAAGCACTGCCCAATTCACTGCGCGGCAGCCTGGTCGAGCATACCGCAAAGACAGGTTGACTAAGCCTGCGGTGCGGTTATCCTATACATTCATTCACAAGGCCTGCGAGCTATAACGCCAATTGAATACACCATCATCCAGCGCGGCCGGTGCGCCGCGCCTCATCACTTTGGAACCCAACGATGCCCGCTTTCTGGCCACACTTTGTGGTCAGTTCGACAGCCATCTGCGCCAGATAGAATCGCGCCTGGATGTCCGCATCAGCGCCCGAGGCAATCGCTTTGCGATTGAAGGCGAGGCGGAACGCATTGACCAGGGCGCACGCCTGTTAACAAAGCTCTACGAAGACATCAGCAAGGGCGCCACATTAAGCCCGGAGACCCTGCATTTGCAGATGCAGCAGGCGGGGCTGGAGCAATTATCTGAAAACAGCGCCGCAAGCCCGGAGCACGACAGCGCCGAACCGCTGCTGGTCATTCGCACCAAACGCGCCACTATCAAACCGCGCGGCAAAAACCAGCAGAGTTATGTGCGCACCATTCAAAACCGCGATATCAACTTTGGCATTGGCCCTGCGGGCACGGGCAAGACCTATTTGGCAGTCGCCTGTGCGGTACAAGCCCTGCTTGAAGAGCAGGTACGCCGCATTCTGTTGGTGCGCCCAGCGGTGGAAGCCGGTGAAAAGCTGGGCTTTTTACCCGGCGACTTGAGCCAGAAAATCGACCCCTATCTGCGTCCGCTCTACGACGCCCTTTATGAAATGCTGGGCTTTGAGGTGGTCAACAAATACATCGAGCGCAACATCATCGAAGTTGCGCCCCTGGCTTTCATGCGCGGCAGAACCTTGAACAACAGTTTTATTATTCTGGATGAAGCACAAAACACCACGCGCGAACAGATGAAAATGTTCCTGACGCGTATTGGCTTTGGCTCTACCGCAGTGATTACCGGGGATATCACACAGATCGACCTGCCCCGTGGCGCACATTCTGGCCTCACCCATGCCACCCGTATTCTGGGTGATGTCAAAGGCATCGGTTTTACCCATTTCCAAAACCGCGATGTGGTGCGCCATCCACTGGTGCAGCGCATCGTGCAGGCCTATGACGAACACGAAGCCGCAGGCAATAATTAGCATGACAACCCAGCTCGACATTCAAGTTGCCTGCGCGGAACCCGTGCCCGACGAGGATGAGATACGACGCTTTGTCACCGCCGCGCTGGCTGACCATCACAACAACGCCGAGTTGAGTATACGTTTGGTCTCAGAAGACGAGATGACCGCGCTTAATGAGCAATACCGCAACAAATCCGGCAGTACCAATGTACTGTCTTTTCCCGCGGACTTACCGCCTGAACTCGGCTTGGCTCTGCTTGGCGACATCGTGATTTGCGCCGCAGTTGTCGAGCGCGAAGCGCGGGTGCAAAATAAAGACAGCCTCGCCCATTGGGCTCATATGCTGATACACGGCTGTTTGCATTTGCAAGGCTATGACCATATCGAGCACAATGATGCAGAGCGCATGGAAGCGCTGGAAGTGGAGCTTTTGGCCAACCTCGGCTTCAGCAACCCGTATATTGACAACATTGATGACTTTTCCAACCACATGCCATGGAGTAACAGCTGCTATGACCGACGAGCGCAGTAACACCGACAAGGAACGACGATCATGGGTAGACAAACTCTCTACTTTGTTTTCCACCGAGCCTCGCACCCGAAGTGATTTGGATGACCTACTGACTATCGCCAGGGATAACAAAATCATCGACGATGAGGCCAAGGGCATCATCGAAGGCGCACTACAGGTCTCGGGAATGCAGGTGCGGGATATTATGATTCCCCGCTCGCGAATGCACATATTGGAGCTAAACCATCCCCTGCCCAAGCTCTTGAAAAACGTTATTCAAGGGGGGCATTCGCGCTACCCGGTGGTAGGCGAAAACATCGACGATGTGGTGGGCATTTTGCTGGTTAAAGACTTACTGCCACAGATCCTGGAGCCATCCGGCGCAGATTTCGATCTCAAAACCCTGCTGCGCAAAGTGTATATCGTGCCCGAAAGCAAACGCCTCAATGTGTTGCTAAAAGAGTTCCGTGAAAATCGCAATCACATGGCCGTTGTAATTGACGAGTACGGCGGTGTCGCGGGGGTTATCACCATCGAGGACGTACTTGAGGAAATCGTCGGTGAAATTGAGGATGAAACAGACACCGAGGGCGACCGCTTGATTCGCAAAATTCGCGACGATGACTATATCGTGCAGGCACTGACGCCTATTAGTGAATTTAACGAGTATTTTGGCGCAAACCTTTCTGACCTGGAATTTGATACCATCGGTGGCCTTGTCGTTAACACATTTGGCCATATGCCGGTGCGCGATGAGCAAGTTATCATTGGTAATTTTGAGTTTACGGTGATAAACGCCGACCTTCGCAGGGTGCAAAGTCTGCGCCTGCGTCCTGCGAGGCACGGCGACACCGACGAATGACCCTGCCCCAACCCTTTGCCCTGCTTGTCGCCATCGCCTGCGGGGCACTGGTCACGTTTTCCTTAGCACCCTATAACATCTGGCCAGCGAGCTTACTAAGCCTCGCTGGTTTTATTTTTATCCTCGACAAAACCCA
>PDSN01000187.1 GCA_002748505.1 Gammaproteobacteria bacterium
ACGATTAAATGCCACGAAGATAACTCGCTGGTAAAGCGTTGCGTGGGCGAGCCGGGACAAGGTCGCGTTATTGTGGTCGATGGCGGTGCTTCAACGCGCCGCGCTCTGCTCGGCGATATGCTCGCTGAGCAGGCCGCCAGCAATGGTTGGGCGGGTCTGGTGATTAACGGTGTGATTCGCGATGTAGAAGTGATCGCGAATATTGACCTTGGTGTGTTTGCCCTTGGTAGCGTGCCACTTAAAACCGATAAGCGCGATGAAGGTCAGCGTGATATTACGGTGGAAATTGCCGGGGTCGAAGTCGCCCCCGGTGATTACATTTACGCCGACGCCAACGGTGTATTGGTGTCGTCTAAAAACCTTTTGGCTGAATAAGTTTTCACTGAATCCTGGGGCTGTTAAATCAGCCGCATGGATAAATCCAGCGCTTTGAGGTTTTTGGTTAGTGCGCCGATGGATATGTAATCCACGCCCGTGCGCGCAATGCCGGCCAGGGTTGTGGGGGTAACATTGCCAGAGGCCTCAAGCTCTACGTCCGCGCGAATGCTGCGGGCAATTTCTACCGCGTCGCGCAGTCCCTTGATTGAGAAGTTATCCAGCATAATGCGCTCGCAATCAGTCGCCAGTGCCTGTTTCAGTTCTTCTTGTGTCTCAACTTCCACTTCGACCAGGATGTCCGGGTGATTGGCGCGCGCCTGTGTCACCGCCTGGGCGATGCCGCCGCAGGCCGCGATGTGGTTTTCTTTGATAAGAAAGGCGTCAAATAAGCCAATGCGGTGGTTGTAGCAGCCACCACAGGCGACGGCGTACTTT
Organism: Gammaproteobacteria bacterium; assembly: GCA_002748505.1. Taxonomy (GTDB): domain Bacteria; phylum Pseudomonadota; class Gammaproteobacteria; order Pseudomonadales; family Halieaceae. Next base: position 814 of record PDSN01000187.1, read on the forward strand.
TGTGCCAGGCGCAGGCCGGGCAGGGTTTTACGTGTATCTAGCAGGCGTACATCGGTATCGCGCACCAAGCGCGCGTATTCTCCACAGGTAGTGGCGGTGCCAGAGAGCAGTTGCAAAAAGTTCATCGCGGTGCGCTCTCCAGTGAGTATACTCTGGGCGGGACCTTCAAGCAGTAACAGGGTTTGCTCCGCTTCAACGCGGTCGCCATCTTCTGCTTTCCAATCAAGCTGTACTTTCGTATCGATTTGTCGAAACACTTCGTTTGCCCAAGGCTTGCCGCATAAAATACCGTCTCCGCGGGTAATCAGCCTTGCTTTTACAATAGGGTTATCCACAATCAGTGCGGCGGTAACATCGCCAGTGCCGATATCCTCGGCCAGGGCGCGCTTAACTTGTTCTTCGAGATCGCCTTGTGGTGGAAGTGCAGGAACAGGTACAGGGTGAGGCATAATCACTACTACTGAATAAAAACATGCCGGCATTGTATCAGGTTATCAGCGCGATACACTATAGGGCGTATCAATGCAAAAAGTGTGAACAAATGAACTATAAACTGGATAGGGGCTGGGTGAGTCCGGCGAGGCATTTGCCGTCACCCAATTTTGGTTCGCGTCCCAAAAATGAGGTCGTCAGCTTGTTGGTGCTACACAATATTTCTCTACCGCCGGGCTGCTTTGACGGTAATGCGGTAGAACGATTTTTCACTAACACCCTGGATTTTGACGAGCATCCCTGGTACGAAAATATCCGTGGTGTACAAGTATCTGCGCATTTGTTTGTGAGGCGAGATGGCGAGCTTATTCAATTTGTCAGTCTCGATGAGCGCGCTTGGCATGCGGGGCGCTCCCACTTTGATGGGCGCGATGAATGTAATGATTTTTCCATTGGTATAGAAATAGAGGGCACCGAT
>PDSN01000114.1 GCA_002748505.1 Gammaproteobacteria bacterium
ACGAGTTCCAGGGCGATAAAATCTGTGGGGTGGAAATCGGCGAGTTTGCCGATGTGGAAATTGATGGTGCAGTGCCAGGTTTGCCGGAGCGAGGCGAACCCGAGGAGCCGGTGTCGGCAGCAGCTGCCGGTGTGGAGCAGTGGTATTTACCACCCTACATCAGTTTCAGCTTTTCTTCCGCCAGTACCAATGATGTTGCGGACGAGTTCCTGGAAGCGTTTTTGGAGGAAGGTGCCGATGAGCTCGAAAAGCTTGAGGATCAGGTCTCCGACTGGGATCGCAACTACGGCAGTGAAGAGGCCTATGCACCCGTAGCGCGAACACTGCATACCCTGAAAGGGATTGCCAAGAGTGTGGGATTACACTGCTACGGCACCTTCATTCATAATTTTGAAACCCTGCTTGAGCAGATGCAGCGCCCGGATGCTGCTGGCAAACAGGCTTATTTCCGCGTGGTTGATGTCTGGCTCGATACCGCAGTGCGCGGTTTTGAGCACATCCGTGACGCCCGCACCGATATCACAGAGGAACTGCCATCTTTAAGTGCTGATGCCGCCGCCAGTGCGAGTGATGCTACCGAATTTGAATGCAGTGTTGGCGAGGACGATGAAATTGTCATTAAAGCCGTTGAGTCGGACAGCGCAGCGGTTGGTGGCCACGATACTGCGGGTGAGACCCCAACTGATGTCGCCGATCTGTTAGCCAACAGATTTCGTGAGCCGAAGCCCGCCCAGGGAAAAACAGGCGCGAACGACAGCGCAAAAGGGGCTTCTTATCAGCAGTCGGTGCGCATTACCTCGGAGCGACTCGATCAGCTGCTTAACCTCACCAACCAGGCCCAGCAGTTGGGTGTGCGCTCATCGCAAACTCTGCGACGCGCCAGGCGCTCCACCTCCGAGTTGCAAAACATTTTGGTCAGTGTGCGCACCCACGCTTCACGTATTGTCAGCGGAACAGCACAGTCATTAGGTGACTGGAAACAGCGCAATGACTACGCGGCTAACCTCGATGCCCTGGAGATGGATCAATACAATGAGCTGCAGGAAGCCGCTAATATTTTGCGCGAGGGAATTGAGGATCTGACGGATTTGGTAAACATTACCAATCGTCAGCAAATGTTGGTAGAGACACTGCTGAAACAGCAAACTACCATGATTTCGTCCATGAGCTCCGTGGTGCAGTCGGCGCGGGTCATGCCGGTGTCGAGGTTGATGCCCGGTCTGCGCCGGATAGTGCGTACGGTGAGCAACGACCTGGGTAAACTGGTTACCTTCCGCGTGCTCAATGAAGCGGGTGCACTCGACAGAGATAACTACGCGCGCTGCCAGGTCATTCTGGAGCACATGGTGCGCAATGCATTGGATCACGGTATTGAAATGCCCGAGGCTCGCCTGGATGCGGGTAAGCCTACTACCGGCGTTATCAGCATTGATGTGCGTAAAGAAGGCGGTGACTACATTCTGTCGCTGGCCGATGATGGGCGCGGCATCGACCCGGAAAAAATGCGCGACGTGGTGTTTGAGAAGGGGCTTGATGTAGACGCCGATGCGCTCACCGATGAGCAGGCCATGAAAATGATCTTCCACAAGGGCTTCTCTACAGCGGCCTCTCTGAGTGAGATTTCGGGGCGTGGTGTGGGCATGGACATCGTGCTTAGCGAACTGCAAAAAATGGGTGGCGATATCGACATCGACTCCCAGGTTGGTAAAGGCACCCGCTTTGATATTCGCATTCCCAGCAATGTTACGGTTAACGGTGCCTTGATGGTGTCTTCGGGCGATGATGCTTACGCTATCCCGCTGGATGGTCTGGTGGCGGTGGAACACATTCCCTCGGCGGAGTTCTTTACCGCCATCGAGCAGGGTAAGCCGCTGCAGATTTACGATATGGCCTGTGAGCCGTCCTATCTGGCGACCCTGTGTCATAAGGATCCGATGCCCGGGCGCAACCTGTGGGGACACACCGTACCCATTATTGTCGCCGGTACACCGGATCGCTATTTAGCGGTAGCGGTAGATGATGTGCAAGAGGCGCTGGAACTGACAATCCGCTCTTTGGGAGCGCAGTTTGCCAATGTGCCCGGACTTGCTGGTGGCGCGACCACCGCAGACGGCGCGGCGATCGTGGCCTTGGATCTCAACCAGCTTGTGGCCAGCCTGCCAGAGCTGGAACGGGATGGCGAGAAATCATCGGATCGCGGCCAGCGCCCGCTGGTGTTGGTGGTGGATGATTCGCGTACTCAGCGCATGGTGTCCACAAGCCACTTCGATGGCGTTGGCGTAGAGACCGTAACGGCGGAAAATGGCGTGGTGGCCATCGATTTGCTGAACAACACCCACCGTTTGCCGGATATTGTCTTGCTGGACGTGGAAATGCCGGTGAAAGACGGTATTCAAACCCTGCGCGAGATTCGACAATCCAAGCGCTACGGGCACTTGCCGGTGATTATGGTGACTTCGCGCACCGGACCTAAACACCGTGCTCTCGCCGAGGAGGCCGGCTGCAATGGCTATGTGGGTAAGCCTTTTAACTTCGTGCAATTGATTGAGCAGGTCAACGAGTTGACAGGCTTGAAATTGTCGACCAACAACTAAGGTAAATGCTGTGAGTGGGAACTCAACCGTCTGGTGCGCCCTGCTACCTTGTAGTTCTGTGCAGCGCTGGGCAGTACCTAAAACCTGTCTCGGTGAAATTGTAACCATTGCCGATGCCAGTGCGGAGCCGCCAGAGTTTATCCAATGGCGAGGAAGGGATGTACCAGTGCTCGACTTAGGCGATGCCGATGCCTTGCCTTGGCAAGACGTGCACTCCGGCACCGGTCTGATTGCAGTTATTCTGGGCTTGCACGGGGAGGCCGTAGATTATTGGGCGGTTGCCCTGCGCGGTGGCCCGCTGGGCGTTCGGGAGCTGCAAAAAGACGATCTGATCGATAGGCCGGATGAGCTGGCGGAAAACGCCAGCGCAGCGTTTTTACTGGATGATGTGCTCTACCAGGTACCCGACCTTCCCAGATGGCAGAGGCGCGCCGCCGCACCGTTAAACGACAACAGCAAGACCAACGCGACTGATACAGAGAGTCAAGCCTGATGCAAATTGAATTAGACGACCTGCTCATGACCATAGATCAGGCCATGGGCGAGCCTCAGTGCCGTCTGCAAGAAGATCTGGATACGCCGGCGAACCGTGAGGTCTTGGCGGCGTTTCTCGCCAGCGAGGCATTTGCTGAGTACGTAGAGGACAATACACATCGAACGATCATTCGCCACTACCTGCTCAATGCGATTATTCAGGGACACTTCGGCCTGTCGCAATTGGCTGAGGTTGAAGATCAGCTCGGCGATGCTGACAACCGCGCTGCGTTGGCGCTCAGTATGTTGGTGAGCGCTACAGCGGACGCAGAGGCCGTTTTTGCAGAACACTATGCCAATAAATTAAACCCCCTTGAGAAAAGTGAAGATTTCCACATTCATTTGGTTGACATTGATCCGCCAGATGATCTCCATTAAAAATGGGCATTAATTCACATTTTTTCGGCGTCTATTTTTGGGATGCCGGCAAAAAATGGCAAAAAAAAGCCTAATTTTTTATTTTTTGCAAAAATAGGCAGAGTTGAGCTTGAGAGACCCCCTAAATCGGCCTATAAATACCCTGTGTCTAGCTTGTACCGACACCAACCAACGAAAGAAAAGCAATTTAGACATTATTAGCCGCCAGGGGGTAGCATCATGTTAACACTGACTCCAACCGCCGACCTGTCCAATCAGGAAGACACCGGTCTTGAAGTATTCGCCGTTATTGACGGGAAGAAAGTATTTTTGCCAGCCGACGCCAACTATGTGATGCAGGATCGTCGCGGTCTGTGGTTTTACAGCAAGCGCAAGCCACGCCCAAAAGAGGGTGATTGGACGCCTAACAAAACCAGCATCACCTGCCGCACTGACCGCGGTTACGTACGCGCATTGAAAACTGATACTGTCGTGCCTTGGCTTGACACCTGCCAGCGTACTATTCGCATCGTATCTGGCGCGGGCGACCGTCGCCCTGCAGATCACTAAAACATCAGCAAGCGCGACCCCGGCGCAAAGTGCCACTGGTGTTAATACCGGTGGCGCGTTTGGTCAAAGCGCTGTTTGTTGACTATCGGGGTTCACGCGCGTTTTTCGCCATACTGCCGATAAAGTGATAAATACCGGGCGGCGCTTTGTCGCCACGAAACATCTTGCGCCATGGCATTTTGGCGCACCCGTCGCCAGGTGTCTGGTTTCTGCCACAGTGCCAGAGCGCGTTCGATGGCTTCCCAAAGGGCGTGGGTGCTGGCGTCGTTAAACACCAGGCCAGTGGCGCTGCCCTCGCGGAGGGTGGTGGGGTTGGTGTCGGTTACGGTATCGGCCAAACCGCCGACTCTGCGCACCAGCGGCAGCGTGCCGTAACGCAGGCTGTACAGTTGATTCAAGCCGCAGGGTTCAAATAGAGACGGCATCAAAAACACGTCGGCAGCGGCTTCGATGCGGTGTGCCAGACCTTCGTCATAACCTATTGTTACCGCAATTTGTGCAGGAAATCGGGCGGCGAGCTCTCCCAGAGCCTGTTCGTAGCGTTTTTCACCCGAGCCCAGCACGGTGACACAAGCGCCGCTGTGAGCGAGGCGCTCGATATTTGGCAGTAAAATATCCAGCCCTTTTTGCTCGTCGAGTCGTCCGATAAAGCCGAACAGTGGCGTGTCGGGATTGTCGCTCAGCCCTGTATCTCTGAGGTGTTGTTGTTTGTTGATGATTTTGCCCGAAGGGTCAGCCGCGCTGTACCTGGCGGGCAAGGCCTCGTCGGTGGCGGGATTCCACAGGGCGGTATCGATGCCGTTGGTAATGCCGTGAATGTCTGTACGTCGGTGGGATAACACGTCTTCAAGCCCCATACCGCCTGGGGCGTTCAAGATTTCAGAGGCGTATCCGGGGCTGACGGTGGTGATGATATCTGCGTGTGATAGCGCCGCCTTCATAAAATTGAAGTTGCCGTAAAACTCACCGGAATTCATGCTCCACAGTGCCGGGGGGAAGTGGAGCTGATCAAAGGTATCGCGGTCGAAGCTGCCCTGATGACGCAAATTGTGAATGGTAAATACCGTAAGAGGGCAGTGGTCGTGCTGCTTGGCGAGAGCAATCGCGGGTCCTGTGTGCCAGTCGTTGCAGTGCAGGATGTCCGGTTGCCAGTCCAGCCAGGCTTCGCCCGTGGCGATTGCCGCCGCGACTTTGCAAAGTCTGGCAAATCGCGCGGGATTATCCAGCCAGGCATTGTGGTGCTCGTCGTGGTAGGGGTTGCCGGGTCTGTCGCTAAAATCCGGGTGGCGAACCAGCCAAACAGTGACGCTTGAACCTTCTGGTTTGGTTTCCAGCAACTCGACCCAGTCACTCCCCAGGGAGATGTTGGCGAGGTGCGTAGTGGGCAGGCCGGCACTTAATATCGCGTGATAGGCGGGCAGTAACAGGCGTACATCCATGCCCAGTTGCGCTAAGGCATCGGGCAGACTGCCTGCCACATCTGCCAGTCCTCCGGTTTTGATGAGTGGAAATGCCTCACTGGCAACAAATAACAATTTGCTCATAGACGGGAGTTTTCCTCAGATTTTTTTCAGCACAATAGCGCCTAGCGGTGGCAGGGACAGGTTAATGGAATGAGTCTGTTGCATCCACGCCAGCGGCTGCGATGCGTGGCGCTTGCCGCTGCTGACACCACTGCCGCCGTAGTGTTGCTCATCGGAATTGAGCAGCTCCTCATAAGTGCCGGCCTCGGGTACGCCAAGACGGAAGTTCTGGTGTACCTGGGGAGTAAAATTCAGCGCCACGATAACACTGCCGCCCGCGTGCATTCGGCGGTATATCAGCAGTGATTGAGCGGCATTATCGCAGTCTATCCATTCAAATCCGGAGCCGTCAAAATCACCTTTGTAGAGTTCGGGGTGGTTGCGATAGAGGCGGTTCAAATCGGCAATCAGGTTGGCAATGCCGGCGTGTTCCGGGTTGTCGAGTAAGTCCCAGGGCAGTTGATTGCGAAATTGCCACTCCTGCTTCTGTCCCATTTCCGCACCCATAAACAGCAGTTTGGTGCCGGGGTAGGTGAACATATAACTGTAAAGTAAGCGCAGATTGGCGCGTTTTTGCCAGGGATCGCCGGCCATTTTGCCCAGCAGTGAGGCCTTGCCGTGTACCACTTCATCGTGGGATAGCGGCAGCATAAAGTTCTCCGAGAAGGCGTACATCAGGCCGAAGGTGAGCTGGTTGTGATGATGCGAACGAAACAGGCTGTCCTGCGACATATAATTCAGCGTATCGTGCATCCAGCCCATGTTCCATTTCATCGAAAAGCCCAGACCGTCATGGGATACAGGGCTGGTGACCAGCGGCCAGGCGGTAGATTCTTCCGCAATTGTCACCGTGCCGGGGTGGCGGCCATGGGTTAAGGTGTTTAATTCGCGCAAAAACTCTACGGCTTCCAGGTTTTCACGGCCACCGTAGCGGTTGGGCTGCCACTCGCCGTCTTCGCGGGAGTAATCCAGGTATAGCATGGATGCCACGGCATCCACCCGCAGGCCGTCGATATGGAACTCCTCCAGCCAGTAATTTGCACTGGCCAATAAAAAGTTGCGAACTTCCGCACGGCCATAGTTAAAAATCAGTGTGCCCCAGTCCCTGTGTTCACCCAGTCTTGGGTCGTCGTGTTCGTACAGAGCGGAGCCATCATAGCGCGCCAGGGCGTAGTCGTCCCTGGGAAAGTGCGCGGGCACCCAGTCGAGAATGACGCCGATGCCCTGCTGGTGCATATAGTCCACAAAAAAGCGAAAATCATCCGGTGTGCCAAAGCGACTGGAAGGGGCGAAATAACCGGTCACCTGATAGCCCCAGGAGTCATCCAGCGGGTATTCGGTGATAGGCAGCAGTTCAATATGGGTAAAGCCCAGCTTCAGGACGTGCTCTGCCAATGGCTTCGCAATCTCCCTGTAACTGAGTTCAGCGCTGTGTTCGTTGCGTCGCCAGGAGGCCAGATGCACTTCATACACCGACATGGGAGCTTCCTGCCATTGCCAGTTGCGGCGTCGTTCCAGCCAGTCCGTGTCCCGCCAGGCGTAGTTGACCGGTGGGCAGACAATCGCTGCGGTTTGCGGGCGCACTTCAAAGGCGTTGCCAAAGGGGTCGGTTTTTAGTCGCAGTGCACCATGTTGGTCGATGATCTCAAATTTATAGTGGTTGCGGGCAAAATTGCCGGGAATAAATAATTCCCATATGCCGGAGCCGCCCCGCACGCGCATGGGGTGGCGCAGGCCGTGCCATTGGTTGAAATCGCCCACCACACTGACCCGCTGTGCATTGGGCGCCCACACCGCAAAGCGCACACCTTGCACACCCTGGTGTTTCATGCAGTGGGCGCCGAGTATGCGGTACAAATGCACGTGACGACCGACGCTGAATAAATACATATCGAGGTCACCAATGGTCGGTGCGAAGCAGTAGGGGTCATCTTCTTCCTGCCAATCTATGCCGTTTTCGGTCCACAGCAGGTGGTAGTGAGGCAGGGCGGTGCTGCGGGTATTAAAGGTAAACAGAGGGCTGTCGCTGATGCGTGCCATCGGCTTGCTTAATTCGCCGATAACCACTTGTACCTGTCTGGCCTTGGGCAGCATGGCCGTAATATGCCAGGAGCCGTCCTTCATGTGACGACCAAGTATCGCGAATGGATCGCGATGCACGCCCGTTAACAGGCGTTGCTGTTCGGGAGAGAGAGCTGTTTGCATAGGGCGGTTTCTCGGTGTTTTTTAGATATTACACCCGTTTGGTGTAGGACGAGTACAGTTCTACTTGAAATCTTGCCATGAAAGTCAGTTTTAGTGGGCCGTAGACTGTGCCATACTGCCCCCATACATTGCAATCAATGCCGCTGGCGGCGAATGTGCGGATTGCCCGATGATGTGTTGTGCGCTCCATTGCACAGCGCCGTATGGTCAGGTGCACCGCAGCGGATGAGGTGACTGGTATTGTCGGGCTGTGGTTCAGGTAGCTCGGTGAGCCTATGTTAATAAGAAATGGCTAATTGCGGAGTACAGTGACCTATGGACTACAACGAATCGGGGCGTTACGTCAGTCGCATCACCAAAGATACCCTGGCGCTTATATTGGCGGGAGGGCGCGGTTCACGGCTTAAAAACCTGACAGATTGGCGCGCAAAACCGGCAGTTCCCTTCGGCGGTAAGTTCAGGATTATTGATTTTCCCCTGTCCAATTGTGTTAACTCCGGTATCCGCCGGGTTGGCATTCTCACCCAGTATAAGTCTCACAGTTTGATTCGTCACATCCAGCGTGGATGGGGTTTTATGCGCGGTGAACTGGGTGAATTTGTGGAGTTATTGCCCGCTCAGCAGCGCGTGGAAACCTCCTGGTATAGCGGTACGGCGGATGCGATTTATCAAAATATTGATATTATCCGCGATCACAGCCCGCGCTTTGTGTTGATTTTGGCAGGCGATCACGTTTACAAAATGGACTACGGCACTATGCTGCGTTCCCATGTGGAAACCGGTGCTGCGGTGACGGTGGGTTGTTTGGAGGTTCCGGTGGAAGAAGCCAGGGCCTTTGGGGTCATGACCGTTGACGAACAAAACCGCGTGCGCGCTTTTGATGAAAAACCCGCCAATCCCACCAGCATACC
>PDSN01000115.1 GCA_002748505.1 Gammaproteobacteria bacterium
ATTTTGTATCGGAACTGGCAAAACACTGCGGCGCAAGCCTGCGCAGTGAGAGCAAGTTCTTTGGCCTGACCGCCAAGGTCAACTTCAAAGGCCACAATTTACACCTGCTCATTCCCACCACTTTTATGAACCGCAGCGGCCAGGCGGTTGGCGCGATGGCGCAGTTCTATAAAATCCCGCCCGCTGGCATCCTCGTGGCGCACGATGAGTTGGACTTGCCGCCGGGCACCGCTCGCTTTAAGTTTGGTGGCGGACACGGCGGACACAACGGCCTGCGCGATACCATCGCCGCGCTTGGCAACAGCAAAGATTTTCACCGACTGCGTATCGGTATTGGCCACCCCGGCCACGCCAGCGCGGTCACCGGTTTCGTGCTAAAAGCAGCCCCCGCAAAAGAGCGCGGGCAAATTGCCGATTGCATCGACGAAGCCATTTCCGCCCTGCCCCTGCTGCTCGATGGCGATGCGGGCAAGGCCATGACACAACTACACAGTTTTTCCGCCTAGGCGGTCTGGAGCTTTCAATGGGTATCAAATGCGGTATCGTCGGCCTGCCCAATGTGGGTAAATCCACTTTGTTCAATGCACTCACGCGCGCAGGTATCGACGCAGAGAACTTTCCCTTCTGTACTATCGAGCCTAACGCTGGTGTCGTGCCTGTGCCCGACCCGCGTCAGGACGCGATCGCCGCCATCGTCAAACCCGAACGCGAAATTGCGACCACCATGGAATTTGTGGATATCGCGGGCCTGGTAGCTGGCGCGTCCAAAGGCGAAGGTCTGGGCAACCAGTTTCTCGCCAATATCCGCGAAACCGACGCCATCGCCCATGTGGTGCGCTGCTTTGACGACGACAACGTCATTCACGTGGCCAACAAAATTGACCCCGCGGCGGATATCGAAATCATCAACACCGAGCTGGCCCTTGCCGATCTGGAAAGCTGCGAAAAACAACTGCAAAAAGTCACCCGCACCGCCAAAGGCGGCGACAAAGAAGCCATCGCCCTTAAAGCGCTGCTGGAAAACAGCTTACTGCCCCAATTAAACGAAGCCAAACCCGTGCGCGCGCTCGATTTTGACGACAACGAACGAGCGCTGGTAAAGCAATTATTCTTACTCACCAGCAAGCCCACCATGTACATTGCCAATGTCGATGAAAATGGCGTAGACGGCAACGAGTACGTCGATACCGTGCGCGCGCTGGCCGCTGCCGAAGGCGCCGCTGTAGTAGTGATTTGCAACAAATTGGAATCTGAAATCATCGAGCTGGACGATGACGAACGGGGTGAATTCTTAGCAGCACTCGGCATGAGTGAGCCCGGCCTTAATCGGGTGATTCGCGCAGGTTACGAGTTGCTGGGGCTGCACACCTATTTCACCGCCGGTGTCAAAGAAGTGCGCGCCTGGACCATCCCCATCGGCGCAACCGCTCCGGAGGCCGCCGGCGTGATTCACACCGATTTCCAAAAAGGCTTTATCCGCGCCGAAGTGGTCAGCTACGATGACTTTATCGCCTACAATGGCGAACACGGCGCCAAAGAGGCCGGTCGCTGGCGTCTGGAAGGCAAAGACTATATCGTCCAGGACGGCGATATTGTGCATTTTCGGTTTAACGTCTAGCCCGGATTTAACGTCTAGCTCGGATACGTCATTTACTGGTGAAATATCCGAGCTAGCTAAGCGTTTTACTTTTGCCGGGACAACTCACTCACAGCCAGGGTCAGCATTTTTATGTCGTCCTGCAGCTCTTGCAGCGTTGGCTCGCCATCGGCCTGCGCCTGGCGTTTGTGCTCATCTTCCAGCACGTTCACCACAATACCGATAATCATATTCAAAAAAGCAAACGCCGATAAAAAGATGAAGGTGAGATAATAAATCCACGACAGACCATACACCGTCATGGTCTCATACATTACATCCGTCCAGTCTTCGAAGGTCATCACCCGAAAAAGCGTCAACATGCTGGTGGCAATATCGCCCCACAGTACCGGGTTAATCGCGCTGAAAAACGTTGTACCTACGGCGGCGTAAATATAAAAAATAATAAACAACATCAGCAAAACATAGCCGAGCTGTGGCAGCGCCGCGAGCAGTGAGTTCAATAACATGCGCAGCTCGGGAATGATAGACACCATCCGCAGCACGCGGAAAATACGCACCAAACGCCCAACCAGTGCCAACTCGGAATTTTCAATCGGAATTAAGCTGACCACCACAATCAAAGTGTCGAACACATTCCAGGCACTGTGAAAAAAGCGCTTTTTGTTGGGCTCACCAATAAAGCGAATGGTGATCTCGACCAAAAAGAACACCGTTACCGCCCAGTCGAGCATAATCAATACCCGCTCCGCCAAAGGTGACAGGGAATAGGTTTTCGCACCAATCAACAAAGCGGACATGATGATAATCGTAATCACCACCAGCTCAAACACTTTGTTGCTGCGCAGGTCTTCAAAGCGTTGCTGCCAACGCGAGGGTGACGAGGTCATCATGGGGCTGTCCTAAAAACTGTTGTCAAAACGCACGCATTATAATCGTGTTTTACGCGCATCAACATCAAACAGTTATTATTCCCGATGGGCAGTGCGGAATTTGTGCACGGCGATACAAAAAAAGGCTACCGGCTAACGCCAGCAGCCTGTGTTGAAATAGCGATACAGCTCAGATAAACGATAGCCTAGCTAAAAAACGACTTCGCCGCATTCAGCAGGTCACCTGAGGACTTGCCACCCAAAACAGAGTCCAGCAGACCGCCGCCGGAGCTGGATTTGTCTATCATCTGGGGAAGTACGTCCGCCAGGCCGCCAGCGGCGCTCTCGGTATCGACGCCCAGCTTGCCGGCAAAATCCGACAACTTTGATTCACCGAACAGCGACGTCACCGCACCTGCGTCGATGGGTGAATTGTCGCCATCACCCAGCCATGAGGTCACCGCCGATGCCAGGCCACCGCTTGCCATCATATTGCTGACAATAGCCTTAAGATCGATACCGCCCTCACCATCGCCCAGCAGGCCACCCAGTGCCCCCTGAACGGTGTCGGCATCAACAGATAAGCCCAGTTTTTGGCTGAGCAGCTCAGCACCCATCTTTAGAATGTCCATAATCATCTCCTTTTGATAGTTTATGCACGAGGCGGTCAACGCCGCGGTAAACCACTATATCTGACAAGCAGTGAATATCAACAGTTCCACGGACATATTCCAGCCCGGCACCTTGCCTATCCCAACAGCGCTCTTGTCGCGGCTAACTCGCAATTCATCGCACAAAATACGATTTTTCCGCGAATCCAGCTTATTCACCCCGTATAATCACTCGCCCCCACGCACCGCCCCATATAGGGAGAACAACAGTGAAATGGCTTAAATGGATTGCCCCGGTATTGGTGTTGGCAGGCGCTGCCGCACTTTCAGCGGTGCTCAATGCCAATAAACCCGAAGCGAGCAAAGAAACTGTCACCGCGCGCCCGACCAGTGTGTACACCGCCAGCGCCAAACCCACGGAGAGCGCCCTTGTAGTCAACGCTCAGGGCGAGGTCAGAGCGCGCACCCAAATCGATCTGGTTGCTCAGGTCAGCGGGCGCGTCGTCGCCGTATCTGAGGAGTTTATCGAAGGCGGGAATGTCACCCCCAATGCAACGCTGCTGCGCATTGACGACACCGACTATCGCCTCGCCCTCAGCCGCGCCAAAGCACAGGTGGCAGGTGCCGAGGTCAGCGTGCAGGAGGCTCTGGCAGATGCTAACGTCGCGCGTAAACAGCTTCGCAATATCGAGTCCGCCTCGGCGCTGGCACTGAAAAAACCTCAGGTCGCCCAGGCGCGTGCGCGCCTCGAAGCGGCCAGAGCCGAGGTGCAACAGGCCACGCTGAATCTTGCACGCACCAAAGTCTCCCTGCCCTTTGCGGGCAAATTCATCAGCACCAACGCCAATGTGGGCCAGTATGTCAGCCTGGGCACACCGCTGGCACGTGTCTTTGCCACCGAAGTGGTAGACGTTCGCCTGGCTCTGAGTGATTCACAACTGGCCGCATTGGGCTTGCCCATTGGCTATAAGGCACCCGAAAACGGCGGCCCCGCCATCAAGTTCAGCGCCACGGTCGCCGGCCAGTTACAAACCTGGCAGGGTCAGTTAGTGCGCGTCGATGCGGCGATTGACCCCAGCAGCCGTATGCTGTTTGCCACCGCCCAGGTGCGCTCACCTTACGACAAAAATCGCTCTGACCACAGCATGCCGCTGGCGGTGGGACTTTACGTGAACGCCGAAATCACCGGCAAAACCACCGAGGGTGCGGTCACCATCCCCGCCGCCGCGCTGCGCGCGGGCGATCAAGTCTATGTAATCAAGGACGGAAAGCTGGCGATCAAACCAGTGAAGGTACTGCACAAATCCGCCACCGAGGCCGTGCTTGAAGCGGGCATAGCCCCCGATGCAGAGGTGGTGATCTCCCCGGTGCGCAACCCCATTAACGGCATGGACATTATCAGCCTGAACAAACCTACCCAGCCATTGGCCGCGGAGTGAGCAGCATGCAAAGACTGATTGCCTGGTGGGTGAAAAACCCCGTAGCCGCCAACTTGCTGATGCTTGGCATCCTTCTCGCCGGTTATTTAGGCTTTTTGGCCATGGAACGCGAGGCCTTTCCACAGGTCAAACCCAATCAGGTTACCGTATCAGTGGCGTGGCCCGGCGCCGCGCCGCAGGAGGTGGAAGAACAAATCGTGCAGCGCATCGAAGATGCCCTGAGCGACCTGGACAATATCAAACGTATCTATGCCTCCGCGCAGGAAAACTTTGCCTCACTGGAAATACAGACCTACCCCAACGTCGATATTAACGCCTTTGTCAACGATGTACGCAACGCCGTAGACGCCATTAACGGCTTGCCCAGAGACATAGAGCCGCCCACGATAATGCGAACCCGGTTTCGCCAGGAAACCATTCGAGTGGGACTGTACGCACAAAACGTCAGCGAACGCACACTGGCGCGCCTCGCAGAGGATTTACGCGATGAAATGGCGGCGCTGCCCTATGTCTCTCTGGTAAACCTGTTTGGCACACGGCAGGAAGAAGTCACCATTGAACTGTCCGAGCAGGCAATGGCCCGCTACGGCCTGAGCTTCGACCAGGTCGCCAGCGCCATCCGCGCCAGCTCAATTAATTTATCCTCGGGCAGGGTGCGCACCGACACCGGCGATGTGGTGCTGCGAGTGCGTAATCTTGCGGACACGGCAACTGATTTTGAGCGTATCGTCATTCGCCAGACCACGGCCGGTGCGGCCATCACCGTGGGTGATGTGGCCAAAGTCATCGATGGCTTTGAAGACGAGGATATCCTGGCGACCCTGAACGGCGAGCCTGCGGTTTTGTTGCAGGTGGAAGCCACCGACAGAATGCAGGTAGTGAAATCCAGCAACGCCGTGCGGGAATGGATCGCGCAACGCAGCGCCAGCCTGCCCGAGGGAGTCAGCCTGATCTTGTGGTCCGACAATGCCGACATTTACAAATCGCGCATGAACTTAATTGGGAAAGCGTCCTACCAGGGTTTACTGCTGGTGTTTTTAGTGCTCATTCTCACCCTGCGCCCCTACGTCGCGCTGTGGGTCACCGCAGGCATTGGCATTGCATTTATCGGCAGCTTTGCCCTGCTGCCGATGAACGACGTATCACTCAACGTCATGTCCACCTTCGCCTTTTTGTTGGTACTCGGTATCGTGGTAGACGACGCCATCGTGGTGGGCGAAAGCATTCACGAGCACGCCAGTCGCAAAATGCCTGGCCCGGAGGCCGCAGTCGTCGGCACCAGCATGGTGGCAAGACCGGTGATTTTTGCGGTACTTAGCACCGTGGTCGCGTTCGCACCCTGGCTTTTTGTTTCAGGCGAAACTGCACAGGTGACGCGTCAGTTGTCCATTGTCATCACGGTCGCGCTGATGATTTCCCTGATCGAAGCATTTTTTATTCTGCCAGCACATTTACGCCATTTAAAACACCGCGACAATCTGGGGCCTCTGGCTAAACGTCAGCGCAGCATTGAACGGGGCATACTGCATTTTGCCGACCGGCACTACCGACGTCTGCTCGCCCTGGCGATCAGGCAGCGCTACCTCACTGCCAGCCTTTTTATCGCCGCCTTTGCAACCGCGCTGACCCTGTTCTCCTCTGGCTGGGTCAAATTTTATTTTATGCCGCAAGTCGAAGCTGAATCAATTCGTGTGCGCGTGGTTTTACCCACCGGCACACCTTACAGTCGCGCCCTGGAAATATTGGAACAACTGCAAACCGCAGAGCGACAATTAATTAAAGAAATCGAGGAAGAAGCCGAACGCGAAGGAAAAAACAAGAACATCATCGACCACTGGTATACCCGTTCCAGTCGTCAGGATGTGATGGCCATCTTAAAACTATCGCCACCGGATGTGCGTCCTATTTCCGCAAAAGAAACCGCCGAGCGTTTTCGCACGCTGATGGGCGCCATTCCCGATGCAGAAGAAATTATGGTGGATTACAGTATCACCGACAATGGCTCTGATGTCAGCTATTTAATGCACCATCGCGACAGCGAAACCCTGCGCCTTGCCAGTCGAGAATTACAGCGCCAGCTGCAAAGCTACGCCAGTGTTTTTTACGTCAATGACAGTATGCGCGGTGAGTCCGATGAATTGCTGATGAGCTTAAAGCCCGGCGCGGAAAAACTTGGCTTATCTTTAGCTCAAGTTTCAGCACAAGTCCGTCAGGCTTATTACGGTGAAGAAGTACAGCGCCTGCCAAGGGAAACTGGCGATGTACGGGTGATGCTCAAATACCCACGGGACAAACGCTACGACCTGTCAAGCCTGGACCAGTTTCGCGTGCGCACCAGCGATGGACGCGAAATTCCCCTGCTGTCGGTGGTTGATATCAGCATCGCCAAAGGTGTACAGCGCATTCAGCGCCGCGACGGTAAACGCGTGATTTATGTGAACGCCGACATGAACGACGACGCTATCGAACAGGTCAATCGCGATATCGAAGAGAACTACCTGCCCGAGCTGCAAAAAAAATACCCCGGCCTGGAAGTGCTCACTGGTGGCAATCAGGAAGCAGAGCAACTGTTTTTACAGGAGATTACCTCCCTGTACATCGTGGCGCTGTTCGCAATGTATGCCCTGATCGCGGTGGCATTTAAATCCTATTGGTTACCACTGCTGGTGATGACCGCCATTCCGTTTGGCTTTATGGGTGCAGTTTACGGCCACTTGCTTTTCAATATGCCTCTGGCACTGTTTTCCTATTTCGGCATTGGCGCAGCGGCAGGGGTGGTAGTCAACGACAATCTGGTATTGGTGGACTACATAGGACGTCTGCGAGATCAGGGTAAGTCCGCCATGGAAGCCATTGTGGATGCGGGGGTCAATCGCTTCAGACCCATCCTGCTGACCACCATCACGACTGTGGTTGGCCTGTTGCCAATCATGGCGGAGCAGGCCACCGATGCCCAGTTTTTAAAACCGGCGGTACTGTCTCTGGCATTTGGTGTGCTATTTGCGCTGTTGGTGACGTTATTGTTGGTGCCGGCGCTTTACTTAATTGGCGATGACTGTCGCCGGGGAATTGGCAAACTCAAAGGGCAAACACTGCCGGCGGGCTGAGCGGTGCGGTCTACATAAAATAGAACTTAACGACACCAAGCACCAGCATCACGCCCACCAGAATCATCATCCAACGGCTGAGCTTCGCCTGGGATTCTGGCTCCATGGGCTTAAGTACTTTTTCTCCCAGGGTAACCAGTAAAAACAGGGCAACGCCCAGTACGAACAGAATAATCAGTAAGTTTTCCATACACCGCCTCTACTACTGATGCTACGCCGGATGAATACGATAACTGGGTGAGATCTGACTGGCGCTGTTTACGCAGCAATCGAGATTGCGCAAAATACCGTCCGCCAAACCGTAAATGCAACCGTGAACCGATAGCTCCTGGCCGCGCTGCCAGGCATTTTGCACAATCGTAGTACAACACACATTGTTCACCTGCTCGATGACGTTCAGCTCGCACAAACGGTCAACGCGCTGATCCATATCGGCGATGTCAGTTAGTTCCTGTGCATGGGCGTGCATCACATCTTTGATATGGCGCAGCCAGTTATCAATCAAACCGTTGTCCGAGCCTTCAAGCGCCGCGCGCACACCGCCGCAATTATAATGCCCCACCACCATCACATGGCGTACTTTTAGCACGTCGATGGCAAATTGCATAACGGTGAGCAAATTGAGGTCGGTGTGCACCACCAGGTTGGCAACATTGCGGTGCACAAACACTTCACCCGGTGCCAGGCCCACAATCTGATTCGCCGGCACCCGGCTGTCAGAGCAACCTATCCACAGATACTCTGGCGATTGTTGCGCCGCCAATTCTGCAAAAAAACCCGGATACCGTGCGCTGACATCCGCTGCCCACTCGCGATTTTTGTCAAACAATGCCTGAATGCTCACTTCTTAATCTCCCCCTTGCTCGATGCTGTGGCCCTAATTATGCAACGTAGGGAGAGACAGCGCAAAGTTTCAGCCGTATCGCGCGGTTGGCATCAG
>PDSN01000188.1 GCA_002748505.1 Gammaproteobacteria bacterium
AAACTAAAAGAACAATTCAAGAATGTTAGAGAATCAAGCTGTTTAAAAAAATAACTAATTGAATTTAAATGATTTTAAATCAACACCGAAAGTTGAGTTGAGTTATGTTTTTGTCAGCGGCTTTTGCTTTCAGGATACCGGGAGTAACGCAGTCTCATGACGAACACCATGGGTTTTACCGATACGGCTCTGCTGGAGCTGCATTTTACCGCCACCCGTTCCATTCGTCTTCCCTGGTACCACGGTGCGCTGTGGAATGCCCTGTTCCGGGATCTGATCCGTCAATTTGTTGATCCGGTCAAGTCCATGTTTGATCTGGAATTTCGGATTCATCCTGTGGAGACAGGTTGCATGGCCTATGAAAAAGGAGAGCCCATCCATCTGGGGATCTCCTTTCCTTTTTCCCGGATCAGTCAGGTAACCGATTTGATCATGGGCTTTAACGACCTGACTTCCGATACCGGACAACTTGGCCCGGCCTCACTGAATCTTGTCAGCGCCCGTTGCCGGGTCAGCAGCCAGACCATACTGCCAGGTTCTTCTGCCGCACACACCAGGGGAAACATGTATGACACACCCTGGGCCGCACCTCTGACCGCACAGATGATCCGGCATCAGGCTGATCGTCTGGCCCGACTGGAGCAGTTTACCCTTTGTCTCATGGCTCCGCTGCGTCTGAAATCCCCTCTTTTCTGGAGAGAGAAGAGCGGTGCCACCTATCTGGATGCTGGTTTTTTCCATGCTGTCCCCCATGCTCTCTCCCATCTGCTTGAGGCCACCGGGATGGAGTCGGAATCAACCATGAGTTTGGCTCCCTGTCCCGGTCTGCTTCGGGAAGCCCTGTACTGGCAGGAGATTACCTATGGCCGAAAAGCGACCACTCTTGGCGGTTTGACTGGTCAGATTTCCTTCACAGGCACCCTGTCCCCTGCCCAGGCCCTGTCCCTTGCCGCAGCCCAGTATGTCGGCCTTGGCAAAAACCGTTCCTTTGGATTTGGTTTTTTCACCATTCCAGAGCTGTCACAAGACGCTCCGGCCTCGCTTCAGCCCGGTCTTCCCCTTTCCCGGCGGATTTTTTCTGCTTCCTCTCTTTCCGCTGCCCTGCAGGATCTTCCCAATTCCTCTCCAGGTCCCGACGGCATTACAGTGACCGATCTCAAAGAGGCGGGGACTCCTTTCCTGGAGCGGCTCTCCCGCCGCCTCATGGCTGGGACCCACACCCAGGGAGGTTGGAAATGCTATCAGCAGAAAAAAAAAGATCAAAGGTTTCGTACCATCACGGTTTTCAATGCTACCGACCGGGTAATTCATCGGGCTGTGGCTGATTTCCTTGTGCCTGTGGCAGAATCCCTTCTCTCGGATGCCTGTTTTGCCTATCGGCCCGGCCGTAACCCATTGATGGCTGTAAAGAAAATGGCTGCTGCAGCCCGCAGAGGATATAAAACAGGTGTCAAGGCAGACATTCAGGATTTTTTTGGTTCTGTCAATATTGAGAGGCTCTGCGACCGGCTGCAGGGGCTATTTCCATTTGATGATCTTTCCAGCCGTATCCGGGAGATGCTTTCCTTCTCTGGACTCAGCGGTCTTCCCCAGGGAAGTCCCCTTTCTCCGGTGTTGAGCAATCTGTACCTGGATCGGTTTGATCAGCAGATGGCCGCTGCTGGTATCTCCATGATCCGGTATGGAGATGATTTT
>PDSN01000189.1 GCA_002748505.1 Gammaproteobacteria bacterium
GCCGGCTCAATCACCTGCGCGATGTGCTGAGCGCGCGCGGCAAACACCAGCAGTAACTCGGCGCGCTCGCACATAGACTCCTCGCGTTTTACCAGCAGTAGCTCGCGAATTTCTTCAGCAAGCGGCGTCCCTCCCGGCTCGCGGGTCATGCGCAGGGATATGCCACAGCTTTCCAGGGTACTTTTCAGTTGCTGAATCTGGGTGCTTTTGCCTACGCCTTCAGCTCCCTCTACGGTAATAAATTTACCTCGTCTAAAACCCATTACTGCTTGCCCGTCGCTGGACTGGAGCGATAATCCGCTCGCCTTTTCAATTGATAGCGTCGCACCGCTGCACGATGCTCCCGCAGCGTTTTTGAAAACTGGTGACTGCCATCACCTCTGGCCACAAAATACAGGGTCTCGCCCTCCTTGGGGTGCAGCGCCGCATAAATGGCCGCCTCGCCCGGCAGCGCAATCGGCGTCGGTGGCAGGCCGTGGTGGTGGTAGGTATTGTAAGGATTGCCGCCGTCTTTTAAGTGGCTGCGGCGCAGATTACCGTCAAAACCGGCAATACCGTACATGACCGTGGGATCTGTTTGCAGACGCATTCCCCGCTTAAGCCGCCTGACAAATACCCCGGCAATCTCACCGCGCTCATGGCCTACTCCCGTTTCACGCTCGATAATCGAGGCCATAATCAGGGCTTCATAGGGCGTCTTGTAAGGCAACGCAGGCGCGCGCTTATTCCACTGCAGCGCCAGTACGTCCTGCATTTTTTGATAAGCTCTTCGCAAAATGTCCTTATCCGAATCACCGCGCGTGTATTGATATGTGTCTGGAAAAAACCAGCCTTCCGGGTGCTCTGCCGCAGGCCCTTCAAGGGTTTTGAACCAGGGGTCGTCGACGCCGCTCAAGCTGTGTTGCAAAACTTCTTGTTGCTGCAGACGGGCGATACTCTGCGCCAGATCCAGACCCTCTGGCAGGGTCACACGATAAGTCACCACCGCACCACTGGACAGGCGTTTTAGCAGGCTTTGATAGGTCTGTGGCGGCATTAACTGATACTCGCCCGGGCGCAGCTGTGCGTCCAATTGCCAGTAACGCGCCAGCAGTTTCAGTATATCGGCGTATTCAATAACACCCTCGCGCTCAAGCCGCGCCGCCACCGCACTTAAGTTTTCACCCGGCTTTACCGTAAACCGTATACCCTGCTCAGGCAGAGGTAAAGGCTGCTGCACGTACTGATAAAACAGCGCACCGCCGGTAAAAACTGCGACGATACCCAACAATATAATAATGGCAAGCGCGCGGATCATAGCAAAACCTGCGCTGTATAATGGTCGAACAATTTCTGCGTATGCCTCCACTGCTGCCAGTGTTGCTGCCCTAAGCGGGCGACCGGGCGCAAGCCGACCACACTGTTACAGAAAAACAACTCCTGTGCCTTGCTGATATCCTCAAGACTTAAAACACGCTCCCTGGCAGCAGTGCTCGCCAGCAAAAAACGGCGCACCGTGCCCGCAACACCGGCATCGTCAACAGGCGGTGTCTGCCATTGCCCCTCCGGGCTCAGCGCAAACAGATTGCCCGCAATTACCGCTACGGGTGCGCCGCTCTGATCGCACAGTAACAGCTCGTCTGCGCCGAGGGCCTGAGCCTCTGCGCTGGCTAAAACCTGATCCAGGCGATTCATATGTTTAATACCCGCCAGCTT
>PDSN01000190.1 GCA_002748505.1 Gammaproteobacteria bacterium
CGCCCGTTCCCGCCAGCCCTGCGCCAGCGGTTCACGCCCCTGCACCAAAAGATCTGCCCCCAATAATTGCGAGGATTGCCCAGTGAGCATCTGCTCAAACCGACTCATCAACCCGCTCATGGCAACCACCAGCGCCACTGCCAGCACAACGGCGGCGAGTAAAATACTCAACTCACCGCTGCGCCAGTTGCGAGCCAGTAATTTAGCAGCGGACAAACTCATGCTGTGCTCTCCGACAATACGCCGTCTTTGAGAATAAGACGACGCTGACAGCGCCCGGCCAGGCGTTCTTCGTGGGTCACCATCACCAGGGTCGTGCTGTGCTGCTCATTCAAGGCAAACAGCAGTTGGCAGATTTGCTCGCCGGTGGCTGCGTCCAGATTGCCAGTGGGCTCATCGGCAAACAGTATTTTCGGCTGCGCGGCGAAAGCCCTGGCAATGGCCACCCGTTGCTGCTCGCCACCGGAGAGTTGACGCGGGTAATGGCTTAGCCTGTGGGCAAGCCCTACGCTTTGCAAATGCTGCGTGGCACGCTCAGTCGCCTCCTCAACACCGGCGAGCTCCAGCGGCAACAAGACGTTTTCCAGCGCGGTAAGACTGGGTAACAGTTGGAAGGACTGGAATACAAAGCCCACCAGTCTGGCGCGCAATAGGGCTCGCTCATCTTCGCTCAATGCGCCCAGCTCCACCCCATCGAGCATGACCTGACCGCTGCTGGCGCTGTCCAAGCCCGCAAGGATACCCAGCAAGGTGGATTTGCCCGAACCGGACTCGCCTACAATAGCGACGGTTTCGCCCGCCTTGATTTTCAGGTCAATCCCTTTCAATATCTGTAGTTGCCCGTCAGCAGTGGGCAGGTGTTTTTGCAAATTGACGGTTTCCAACATGACGATATTCCAAACATTGACCAAAACACTGGCAGCGATAGCGCTTATCGCCAGCAGCCATTGTGCCGCCAGCACTGATGCAGCGCAACGGGAGGTGCTCATCCTCGGCGACAGTTTAAGCGCCGCTTACGGGCTTGCTATTGAACAAGGCTGGGTGGCGCTGGCAGCGCAGCAGTTAAAAAAAACCCACCCTGATGCTATCCTGGTAAATGCTAGCATATCCGGCGAAACCAGTGGCGGCGGGCTTGCCCGCTTGCCCGCGCTGCTAAAGCGGCACAGCTTTGAATTGGTGGTGATTGAACTGGGTGCCAACGATGGCCTGCGCGGTTATCCACCGGCAACCCTGGGCGACAATTTAATTGCCATGGGCGAGCGCGCCAAAGCCGCCGGTGCAAAAGTCATCATGGTGGAAGTCGAAATACCAGCCAATTACGGCAGGCGCTACATCAAAGCGCTGGGGGCGCAGTTCGAGCGCGCCGCAACAACCGCGGGCGCAAGCCTGGTGCCCTTTTTGGCACTGGATATAGGCAAGGACCCCACCTTGTTGCAAAGTGATGGTTTACACCCCACCGCTAAAGCACAACCCTTAATCGCAACGCACCTTTTACCTTTTATCAGAGCGGAGCTTGACGACAATGAGTAAGAAAACCGAACAATTACTGCGCGATGACGCCGCGCATTTATGGCATCCTTACGCATCAGCGATCGAAACACCGGTGATGTTCCCTGTCAGCCGCGCTGAAGGCGTCCGTATCGAGTTAGCCGATGGCAGACAGCTTATCGACGGTATGGCTTCCTGGTGG
>PDSN01000192.1 GCA_002748505.1 Gammaproteobacteria bacterium
TGACAGCCTGTTCCGCCTCGATAAAAACCACCGGCCTGAATCCGTATGTCCGGTCTGGTTGTGGTACGACCAGGCTTCTTTTCACACCTTCCATCCGATTGATGAAGTATTCAATTTCTTCAGGCTGGATGTTCTCCCCGCCACTGATAAACTGATTGTCTTTCCTGCCGGTAATGTCCAGCCGATCACCCTGCATAATGCCCAGGTCTCCCGTTGCGAACCAGCCGTCATTATCCAGTGGCAAATCAAGCTGGCCATTGTCCGTCAGGTAGCCCTGAAAAAGTGTATCGCCTTTTACCAGTATTTCGTTAGCCTGGTTCAGTTTCAGTTGTCGATGCGTGAGAAGGTGGCCGTGACCATCCGGGGAATGCGTATAAACCTGCGAACACATTTCGGTCAGGCCATAGGTGTGCCAGCAGTGCAGACCCGCCTTTCGGGCCCGATCAAGTAAGGTGCAGCTGACCGGGCCTCCGCCAATCAACAGGTGTTTCAGTGAGTGTGGTGCACCCTGATCAAGTAACCGGCCGAGTTGAACGGCAACCAGGGAAACATGGGATATCCCGAGCCGGTCAATATCCTCAAACAGACCATTGTGCTGGCTGAGTACCACAGTGGCACCGGCCATCAGGCAGCGAAACAGGATGGAGAACCCGCCGATATGAAAAACCGGCAGAGACAGCAGATTGCGATCACCCTCGCCCAGTGGAATCAGGGCGTTGGCACCGGAAGCACTGCAATAGTGCTGTCTGTAGCCGAGTGCTGCGGCTTTGGGCAGACCGGTCGAGCCGGAGGTGAGAATCAGGCTGCATGGTATCAGGGGTGAAAACGCGGCAGGGGTCGGGGTTGTCCCGTATCGGGGTGTTGAACGATTCAGCAAGGCCTGCCGGATCATGTTTTCACTGATTTGTTGATGGTTATTGGCACTTTCTCCAACCAGCCAGGCGGCTCCTGTGGCAAGCCTGACTCTATTCTGTTGCCTGTCCGGAAATTTGGGGTTGATCGGGCTGACGATTGCGCCCGTCCGCATCAGGCCGAGCAATGACAGAATCAGCGTCAGCGTATTGGGCAGCGCGAGCTGGACAACTTCACCGGGTCGTATGCCAATCTCTGCAAAATAATCGGCCAATAGCTGCACCTGCTTTTCAAGTTCCACAAAGGTGAGCTTCTGTTCTCCGGAGAGAATGGCCGTCCTGTCCGGGAACAGATTTGCTGCTCTGTGTACCAGGCAGGGAATGCTGTTGTCGTGCAAGTGACTAACTCCTTTCAACGTCTGATTTTATCAGGCCATAGTCTGCCACTTTTTCCAGATGAGAGGCATCTGCCAATGGTCTGGGTGGCAGGTTGGCGGGAAGTCGGCAGGGTTCGATCAGATCACAGGTATTGTCTTGGAAAGTACCCAGCCCGGGTGGTGAATCTGGTGTCAGTCGGGTGGCCATATCGTAAAGAAAGTTAAGCGTCAGGCTACTTTCATAGGAAGAACTGATAATCGCCCTGACACCGTTCTGGCGTGCCTGTCTGACTAAATCCAGGCTGCGGCCGAGCCCGATCAGCATGGGCTTGACCACGATGGCTGACAGGCCGGGGCAGGGCCTGATGGAAAAATCCGGGTGTTGTACCTGTTCATCAAAAGCAAAGCCGGGCCACTGCGCTGTCTGCCAGTGTCGGTAGCCGGATCTGTCTTT
>PDSN01000193.1 GCA_002748505.1 Gammaproteobacteria bacterium
TCATGGCAATCATTCAAGTCAACATTGACAAAGCCTTCCTTTTTATCCAGACCTGCACCAAGATTCAGCTTTTTGGGGTGCGAACCATAATCAAATTCCATATATCACTCTTCAACTCATTCCGGATTTAGTATCTACCGTTGCCAGTATAGGGGCAGATCATCCATCCGTCATTCGGAAAATGAACCGTAACTACTTACCCCCGACACAAGCCTCCGTGGGCAGTCTGCGCAGGAAGCGTCTTTGGCATGGATGCCAAAGTCGAGCTTACAGGATGTATTCACAGCGTCTTCCTGCGCAGACTGCCCACGGAGGCTTGAGAGCAATCACAACACCCGTCCCCGTCCGGCGAGCCGGCAGGTTACCTCACAATCGCATTTCGTCCTGTTTATTCGTTGCTTTCATCTCTATAATCGTCACCTCCGGCTGCTTGAGCAAACCGGTGTTCAATTTTGGCCTTCAATAATGAATACAATCCATTCACGCTTATTGGCAGGATTATGCGTTTCAACCCGGCATCTCAGCGTTCCACCGAGCCAGAAAAAATAAACAGCGCGTTTTCTCTGGCTGTAGATGCCCTGTGCTCCCGACTTGAACGCGAACCTCTGATCGCGGGCAGTCTTACGCGAGTTGAGCAGAACATTCCCGACATCCCCCTGCTTTCCTGGCTGGAAAACAACACCGGCACGGTCAGGCTGTATTGGCTCAATCGCGACAGAACCTTTGCCGTCGCCGGGCTTGGAGCCGCAAAAACACTTCAGGCGACAGATCGCTCAGGCATCCCCGACCTGATCCGGCAGATTAAAAAAATCACCCGACATCATTCAGCCCACTTTGTCGGTGGCGTCGCCTTTAATGAAGAAGGACTCAAAGGCCTCTGGAACCGACACCCCTTTGCCGAGTTCATTCTGCCCGAAATTGAAATAGTCTGCCGAAATAACCAGCACTATCTGGCGGTGAACCTGCTGCCGGATGAAAACCATTGTACCC
Organism: Gammaproteobacteria bacterium; assembly: GCA_002748505.1. Classification (GTDB taxonomy): domain Bacteria; phylum Pseudomonadota; class Gammaproteobacteria; order Pseudomonadales; family Halieaceae. The sequence continues at coordinate 991 of PDSN01000193.1, forward strand.
GGCTTGTCAAACAGAAATTGATCACACAGTTAAAATCGCTTTCCTTTGAGACAGAAACACTGAACGCCCGGATCACCCGGCATGAAATACAATACAAAGAACACTTGCCAACCAGAACCCGCTGGCAAACCAGGGTTTCCACTGCATTGTCGAAAGTGGCAGGCGGGGAGCTGGACAAGGTCGTTCTGTGCCGACAAAGCCGGCTCGGCTTGTGCTCTCCCATATCCGCCCCCGAACTCCTCAACAAGTGGCAACAGGCCAACGGCCAGGGCTATCTGTTCTGCATGGAAAACCGGCATGGCGCATTTATGGGCAACTCGCCCGAGCGCCTTTTTCTGCGAACGCAGACAACGCTGAAGACAGAGGCCGTAGCAGGCACCGCCGTGAGAGGAGCCACCCAGGAAGAAGATGCCCTGCTGGAAGCTCACCTGACCCATGACCCCAAAATACAAACCGAACACCAACTGGTCGCGGATTACATTCAAAACCGGTTACATGCCCTGTCCGATGCTCCCGTACTTTCAGGCGAACGCTCAGTGATTAAACTTGCACAGGTGCAACACCTGAGCACGCCTTTCAGGGTCGAACTCAAGCCTGGCATCTGCGATAGCGAGATACTGCTGAGCCTGCACCCGACACCGGCGGTATGTGGCTCGCCCCTGAAACAGTCGATGGATCTGATCAATCAA
>PDSN01000194.1 GCA_002748505.1 Gammaproteobacteria bacterium
GTCTGCCAGCTCGGGATTGATGGCGAAATACTGCTGTGGAACAAAGCCATGGAGCGAATCACCGGGATCAGCAGCGAAGCTATGCTCGGCTCATCCTTTCACGCCATGGCCGAGCCCTGGCGCAAAGCCTTTGAGCCCATTTTGCACGGCCGTCAAGCGCTGGTGCAGCGGCGCGAAGTGCGCGATCACCTGGGACAGCACCGCTGGCTGTGTCTGCACCGGGCCACAGGTGACAACAACAATCCCTGCAACGGTTTGTTTATGGTGGAAGACATCACCGACGCCCAGCGCTTCGAACACGAACTCCTGCACAATGAACGCCTGGCCTCCATCGGTCGGCTTGCAGCGGGGGTCGCCCACGAGATCGGCAATCCGGTTACGGGCATTTCCTGCCTGGCGCAAAACCTGCTCGATGAGGGGGAGAGCGAAGACACCCGCGCCAGTGCACAGGACATCCTCAGCCAGACCGACCGCATCACCCGCACCGTCCAAACGCTGGTCGATTTCTCCCACGCAGGCCCTGGCGATGCCCGTTTGAATCTCAGCAGCTGTCCTCTGGCGGAACGAGTCGATGAAGCCATACACCTGCTCTCTCTGGGTGGGCAAAGCGAGGAAATGGAATATGACAATCTGTGCGACCACGAGCTGACTGTACTGGCCGATGCCCAACAACTACTGCAGGTCTTTATCAACCTGCTCAGCAATGCCAGGGACGCCTGCGACGGGCACGGCGTCGTCAGCGTATCAGCCCATCGAGATGACCATGATATCGTCATTCGTGTGGAGGACAACGGCACCGGCATCAGCAGAGATTTACAGGCGCAAATCTTCGAGCCGTTTGTCACCACCAAAGATGTGGGCAGCGGCACGGGACTGGGCCTGGCGCTGGTGTATTCCATGGTCAATGACATGAGGGGCAGCATCGGTGTTACCAGCCCCATTTACAACGAAGGCGCGCCGGGTACCCGGTTTAGTATCCGCCTGCCTCAGGGGTGATGCGGTTTTACATTACCGTGAAAGAAACTGGCATTTGTCGCGCAAGCGCGGTATGTTGTTACTTCCTTACGTGCGGTAACATTAAGGTGACGCAATGCGGCGAATTCTTGTCGTTGAAGATGAACCCATTATCCGTAACGCGCTACGGCGCCTACTGGAAAAAAACCAATACCAAGTATCTGAAGCCGCCTCGGTAGCCAGTGCCGAGAGCGACCACCGAGTTGGTGATTTCGACCTCATTATCAGCGATTTACGCCTCCCCGGCGCGCCGGGCACAGACCTGATCAAAAAGGCCGGGCAAGTGCCGGTACTCATCATGACCAGCTACGCCAGCTTGCGCAATGCGGTAGATGCCATGCGTTTAGGCGCGGCCGACTACATCGCCAAACCTTTCAACAACGCCGATATGCTCGCCGCCATTAAGCGCAATATCAGTAAGACCTCCGCTTCGGAGCCCAGGTCACCCGCCAGCCCATCGCCCTTACCCACCACAGGCATTGTGGGCAGCTGCGAAGCCATGGTACAGCTGTACAAATACATCGAAAAAGCCGCTCCAACCAACGCCACGGTGTTGGTGCAAGGCGAAACCGGCGTTGGTAAGGAATTGGTGGCGAGGTCTATCCACCAACACAGCAAGCGCGGTGACAAGCCACTGATCTGCGTGAATTGTGCCGCCAT
>PDSN01000195.1 GCA_002748505.1 Gammaproteobacteria bacterium
TCCGGCAGGCGCGGGCCGTGATTCTTTACCGCGAGCTGCGCGTGATGGTCGTTTTTATCCAACCTGAGGGTGATCGTACTGGCAGCAGGTGCAAAACTGGCGGCGTTATCCAGCAGCTTATCCAGCATTTGTACCAGTAGTTCCGCGCTGGCATTGATATAGACGGGCTCCGCAACCATTTCCAGTGCGAGCTGATGCTGTGAATACACTCCGCGGTAAGCCTCAATCAGTTCGCTCAATAGATCGTTGAGCAGCAATTGCCTGCGCGGATTGCTGGCGATGCTTTGCTGTAAATGGGAAGCCTCGCTCATGCGTTTAAGCAAGGTGGCAAGCCGGTCCAGGCCATCCCTGGCACGCTGTTGATAAACGGCTGCATCGCTGTCGTTGGCGTGCTCTAAATGTTCCAGCGACGAACGAATAATGGCCAGCGGTGTGCGCAGTTCATGGGAGAGTTTGCTGTTTAAGGTACGCAAATAGTCCTGATGTTCGCTGACCTGATCGACCAACTGCCCGTAGCGACGCGACAGCTCGCCCAATTCATCTCGGGCACGGGAGCGCTTAAACGTGTTTTGCAGGCGACCATCGTCACTCAACGACGCATTCACCGCCTGACTTAAACGGCGAATCCTGAAGGACAACCAAACCGCATAGGCCGCTAACACAGCAATCGCAAGCATCACCGCCACTGTTGCCCGACCCAATGCGCGCACCACCGCTTCGTCGGTGAGGGTCAGGTAACTTTCCGTAGAGCGAATCGCAAGTACCGCCGTGTTGTCTACGCCCGCTGGCTGCGCTGCAACTAACAGGGTTTGCGGCCCAAGGCCTGCGCTGCGATACACACCATTTGCCCTATACCAACCCTGTGCCGCGGCGCCGCGCAATGCCTGTTGCAGTTCGGGATAATTCGCCGCATTGGTGTTCGCAACGCGCCCGGGCGTGTACAGCATTTGCCGATATAAAACGCGCAACAGCCAAAACGTCGAAGGCGTTTCGATGCTGCCCGGAGAGCCCACGGCGGCAATCAACCAGCCGTTTGCATCGCGCAGTTCATAGCGGGTGCCGGGGCTGACAAAAGCTCGCAAAATACGTTCAAGCTCTGGCCTGTAACGCACCAGCGGTGGCACGGACTCCTTATAACTGCTAACGACGCTGCCGCTATCGTCCACCACGCTTACCGCAAAATAGTCGCCGCTGAGCGCCAGGGGTATTTTTAGCTCAAGTTGATAACCATCGCGGGTGTCCTGCCACTGGCCGCTAATATCATTGCTTAGGGAAAATTCTCCGCCAAGTTGTTTGGCTACTCGAACCCGCCCCGGTGCAGCGGTATAGAGGGTGTAACGCGAGAGCCGATTGGGGCTGCCCATTGTCAGCACAACCCGGTCACCGTTGGGTGCCGTGGATAAACTGGGATTGTGATAGCGAATTTGCGTATCGTTAACCTTGATCAGGGCGTATAAATAGGGCGGCAAAAACTGGCTTTGTACCTGCAGTACCGGATTGTTGTCTGCATCCATAAAAACCTGCGTCGGCAAGCTCCGCCATTCCTCATCATAGCCATCAAGCACCGGTGGGGATGAGGTAAAACTGGTGTACAAGGAGTCCGGGCTTGTCTCGGTAACGGGTAAATCCTCATCCAGCACCTTGGCGAGGGCGCGGGTGCTGGCGGCTAAGTC
>PDSN01000116.1 GCA_002748505.1 Gammaproteobacteria bacterium
CCCGGATATTTCACCAGTAAATGGAATTTTCGGGAAGAAATGAGCGTTGCTCAAACACCATTCAAACCGTGGCCGCAAAGTTCGAAGTCATTTTTTCGAAACAGGTACCAATTGCACATGTGCCTATGCTGTCACTCGCAGCATAACTCATTGATATCAAATAAATAATAGCGGAGAAGTCGCCGTACTGGCGAAATATCCGGACTAGGTCTGATAATTTGGCGCTCTCTGCTCCAGTTCAGACATCACCGCCTCAAGCTGATTGGGCTTGCCGATCACGTCTTTCTGCTCTTGGGACTCCATCAAAAAGCCCTCCGCCACCGACAGATACGGCGCAGCGTTTAACAGACGCTTGTTGGCCGCCACCGCATCGGGGCTGCGCCTGGCGATCTGCGCCGCCAAAGCCATTGCCTCAGCGCGTGGATTGGCCACCACATGGGTGACAAAACCATAACTGCGCGCATCGTCAGCCTCAAATACACGACCGGTATAACACAGCTCGCGGACGATATCGTCGCTGGCCAGATGCCGCATCAACTGGGTTCCCGCCATATCGGGCACCAGCCCCCATTTAATCTCCATGATTGAAAAACGCGTTTCCGGCGCTGCATAGCGGATGTCCGCACCCAGGGCGATTTGAAAGCCACCGCCAAAGGCCACGCCGTGCAGGGCAGCGATTACCGGCACCGGCAACTCGCGCCAGGCATAGGAGACATATTGAAAAAGGTTCGATACGCCGTGAGTGCGCGCCATCAAATCTCCAAGGCCGTCCGCATCGGGCTGCTCGACCAGCTTGGCGAAATTCCCCATATCCAGACCGGCACAAAAGGCTTTGCCCTCACCGGACAGCACCACCACGCGAACACTTTTGTCCTGTTTTAGCTGATCGGCAGTTTCAGCCAGTGCTTGCAGCATGGCATCATCCAAAGCGTTCATTTTATCGGCGCGAATCATGCGCACATCGGCGATGCCGTTTTCAATTTCAATGGAAATACGGTCTTGCATGGCAGTCTCTCATATAACAGGTTTGACACAATGACTCTGTGTGAGCCACGCTCATAACAGTAACATAAAAACCGCTGTAAACCACGGTCTTCTGCGCCAGCAGTTTTACACACTCAAGCAGCGACAAGAACAAAGCCCTTGAACCCACACAAAACTGAGCTATACTCATTTTTTGACATTCACATTGGCGAGGCCAACATGCTCTACCAGGAAGAACACCGCGAACTCCAGCGCACAGTCACCCAGTTTGTCGAGACTGAAGTCAACCCCTTTGTCGATGAGTGGGAGGAAGCCGGCATCTTTCCCGCCCACGAGGTTTTCAAAAAAGCGGCGGATCTGGGACTTTTGGGCATCACCAAGCCCGAAGCCTACGGAGGCCTGGGGCTGGATTACAGCTATTCCATCGCCGCCAACGAAGCCTGGGGCAGCACGCGCTGCGGCGGCATCCCTATGGGTATCAGTGTGCAAACCGATATGGCCACTCCCGCCCTGGCGCGCTTTGGCAGCGATGAGCTGCGGGAACAGTTTCTCGCCCCGGCCATCGCCGGAGAGATGGTCGCCAGCATCGGTGTGAGCGAGCCCGGTGCAGGTTCGGATGTGGCGAGCATCACCACCACCGCCAAAAAACGCGGCGACGACTACGTCATCAATGGCAGCAAGATGTGGATCACCAACAGCACCCAGGCTGATTTTATCGTGGTGCTGGCCAATACCTCGGACGGTCAGCGTCACGCCAACAAATCACTGGTTGTGGTACCCACCGACACACCGGGGTTTTCCACCTCCGCAAGACTCAACAAACTGGGTATGCGTTCGTCTGACACTGCGCAACTGTTTTTTGATGACGTGGTCGTGCCCCAGTCCTACCGTATCGGCAAGGAAGGCGACGGCTTTCGCATGCAAATGATGCAGTTTCAGGAAGAGCGCCTGGCCTGCGCCGCGCTCGCCCTGCGCGGCCTGGAACTCTGTATTGACGAAACCATCGCCTACACCAGCGAGCGCCAGGCCTTCGGCAAAGCGTTGATCGACAACCAACTGATTCACACCCAACTGGCGGAAATGAAAATGGAGGTGGAATGCCTGCGCGCCATCACCTATCAGGCCGGTGAAATGTATGTGCGCGGTGAAGACCCCACCATGTTGGCCTCTTTTGCCAAACTCAAAGCGGGCAAGCTCACCCGGCAGATTCCCAGCGACTGCCTGCAATTCTGGGGCGGTATGGGCTTTATGTGGGATAACGTCGTCGCCCGCCTCTACCGCGATATGCGTTTAACCTCCATCGGCGGCGGTGCAGATGAGGTGATGCTGGGTATCATCGGCAAGCACCTGGGTGTGGCGACAAGAAAATAGCGGGCAGACGGTCCCAACTAAGCACGCTCAATCAATCGTCCTGTCAAACCTGCCGCTCAAGCAAGGCCAAAATCCGATCCAGCTTTGCTTCGCTACCGACAAGGTTTGATGGTTCGCTGGCGCCATAGAACAATAAATCCAGAATCTGCGCGGTCAACTCAGGAATATCGATGCGCACACCGCGGTCAAAATGGGACAAGGCGTAGTGTTCGATGGCACCAAACAGCATATCGCGCAGGCGGCGCGGATTTACGCTGCGGCGAAACTCACCACTTTCTCTCATCTGTTCAAACAGCTCCACAAATAAACGCGTATAGCGTTGATTGGAAGCATAAAAACGGCTGGAAAACTCGTCTTCTGCGCGCCTTGCTCTGACACCAAACAACTTAACCACGGGCCAGTTTTTTTCCAATTCAACAAGATACAATTCCGCAAGCCTTACCAACTGCTGGGAGTCTGTACACGGTTTTTCAAGCAAGGCCTCAGACTCGCTTTGCAAGTTATCGTAAAAATCCTGCATCAAGGCCAGTAACAAACCGCGCTTGTTTTTAAAGTGCAAAAACACCGTACCCTCAGCACACTCGGCGACCCGCGCCACCTCGCTGGTGGGCGCATTATCAAAACCGTGTTCGGAAAACACCTGTCGCGCCGCTTCCAGAATTATTTTACGGGTGCGCGCTGCTTTACCCTGTGGCTGTGTCATAGAAAATCCTTTAGCAACACGCTATTTAACCCGGATATTTCACCAGTAAATGGAATTTTCGGGAACAAATGGCAAAGAAGGTTGCCCAAACATCATGAAAAGCGTAGTGGTGGCTACGGTTTGAATGATTTTGGGCAAGATTCGAAGTCATTTTTTTCGAAAAACCATTTTGGTGCAGTTTGTACATTGGCTTTTGTTGCCATTTATTGCGTAACTCATTGATATTAAATAAATAATAGCGGAGAAGTCACCGTACTGGTAAAATATCCGGGTTAGCACAAAATTCCCAAATGGCGCGCCCAAGCATGCTCCACAGAATCAACGAGGACAGAAAATAAACCAAAAAACGATGCAGAACGCGATTGTAAGTGCACTGCACGATAGAGTGTAAAACCCGCAACACCACAAATGCCCACGCCGCCTGCATATAAAAATGCGCGATCTCGCCCTGCATCATCAAATACAGGCAGAGCGCGTAAAACAATACCGGCATTTCAAACAGATTCATATAATTATGCCCGGGTGCCGCCACAGCAGGGGGTAAAATTCTTTCGCGCTGTTCGGGCAGGCGCAGGTCTTCCATGTCTATCTTTTCACTTTGCAAAAAAATCGCGCGGCGAATAAATGAAATGAGCCACACCAGTGCGGTAAGAACCATCATGGTGAACAAGGGTAATGCCAGTTGCGATGCTGAAATCATGGTTTTGCCTTAACAGTTGCTATCTGCTCCATTATCCACAGTCCGCGGCTGAGGGCAAAAACGTTTTTCAAGCCGCGCCCAATTTAGGTATCATGCCCGCCTGTTTTAATTTTCTTCGGTAATCACTATGACCACCCTATACGGCATCAGCAACTGCGATACGGTAAAAAAGGCGCGCCGCTACCTCGATGAAAAAGGCGTTAGCTACAGTTTTCACGATTTTCGCAAAGACGGTTTAGAGCCAGCGCAGGTGCAACACTGGGTTGACACCCTGGGCTGGGAAGCGCTGCTCAACAAACGCAGCACCAGTTGGAAGGCGCTGAGCCCCGCCGCGCGTGAGTCAATGGACGACCGCAGCGCCGTCGCCGCTATTTTGCAAACACCCACCCTGATAAAGCGCCCCCTGCTCGATACCGGCAGCGCGCTGTACACCGGCTTTAAAGCAGAAACCTACGACGGCCTTTTTGCTTAAACCCAGAACAAGGAATAGAACTATGAGCAACACCTCTTTAGCCTTCGGCCTTGGCGTTGGCACCATCAACCAACAGGGACAATGGCTGGAAGTCTTTTTTCCAACCCCGGTACTCAACCCCGGCGAAGCGGTACAAAACGCCGTCTCAAACCTGCCGCTGGGTGAACACTTAAGCGAGGCACAATTAGCCGGTCTGGCAACACAATTGAGCGCTGCGGAGGAAGCGGAACTCGCCGCGCAAACTGAAGCACTCGCCAGCAGTGGCCGCCCGGTCACGGCGGTTTTGCAAAATATTGCCGACGCGCCAGACAGCGTGCCTGCGGCGTATATGAAGCTGCACCTGTTATCACACCGTCTGGTCAAACCCCACGGCGCCAATCTCGATGGTATTTTCGCCCTGCTGCCCAACGTCGCCTGGACCAACGAAGGCGCGATTGATCTGGCGGAATTGCCCCAGCGTCAACTGGCTGCGCGTCTGCGCGGCGCAGTGCTGGACGTGGCCTGTGTGGATAAATTCCCAAAAATGACAAACTACGTGGTGCCCAAGGGAGTGCGCATCGCCCACACCGCACGGGTGCGTCTGGGTGCATACCTGGGTGAAGGTACAACCATTATGCACGAGGGTTTTGTCAACTTTAATGCGGGCACTGAAGGCACATCCATGGTGGAGGGGCGTATTTCCGCGGGCGTTTTTGTGGGCGAAGGCTCCGACCTAGGCGGCGGCTGCTCCACCATGGGCACGCTTTCGGGCGGTGGCGATATAGTAATCGCCCTGGGCAAAGGCTGTCTGCTGGGCGCAAATGCGGGCGTAGGTATTCCACTGGGCGATCAATGCACCGTGGAAGCCGGTTTGTACCTCACCGCAGGCACCAAGGTGACCTTGATCGACACCGAGGGCAGAGCCGCCGGAGAAATCAAAGCGCGAGAGCTGGCGGGCAAAAGCGAACTGCTGTTTCGCCGCAATTCCCGCAACGGCGCGGTTGAGTGCTTGACTAACAATTCCGCCATCGCCTTAAATGACATATTGCATGCCCACAACTAAGCCCGGAACCTAGCAGCCCATGAGCGAACCCTTAAGCCCCACTGTGCAACTTGCCTGTGACCTGATCCACCGCGCCTCGGTCACCCCCGAGGACGCCGGCTGTCAGGATATGATGATAGAGCGCCTTGCAGCCATCGGCTTTCGCATTGAGAGAATGCCCTTTGGCGAGGTGCAAAACTTCTGGGCGGAGCGCGGTGACGACGGTCCGATTATGGTCTTTGCCGGACATACGGACGTGGTGCCCACTGGCCCGGAGCGCCACTGGCGCAGCCTGCCCTTTGAACCCACTATTGAGGGCGATGTGTTGCGCGGGCGCGGCGCGGCGGATATGAAAGGCTCGCTGGCGGCGATGGTCACCGCCTGCGAGAATTTTGTGCATAACCACCCAGGGCATCGCGGGCGTATTGGTTTTTTAATCACCAGCGATGAGGAAGGCCCTGCCCTTGACGGCACCCAAAAAGTCATCGCCGCGCTGCAAGCTCAGGGGCGCAAAATTGACTGGTGTCTGGTGGGCGAACCGTCCAGCACCGCGCACGTTGGCGATGTGATAAAAAACGGCAGGCGCGGCTCGCTGGGCGCGGTCATGCAGATTCACGGTAAACAGGGCCATATCGCCTACCCACATCTGGCGGACAACCCCATCCACCGCGCCATGCCCGCCCTGGCAGCCCTCGCTGCCGAGCACTGGGATCACGGCAATGATTTCTTCCCCGCCACCAGCCTGCAGATCTCCAATATCAACAGCGGCACCGGCGCCAGCAACGTGATTCCCGGCGAATTGGACCTGCAGTTTAATTTCCGTTTTTCCACCGAAGTGACCGCAGAGGAACTGAAAACCCGCACCCACGCCATTTTCGACCAATATGAGCTGAACTACGATATAGAGTGGCGCTTATTTGGCGAGCCGTTTTTAACTGACCACGGCGAATTACTGGAAGCCGCCCGCGCTGCCATTGCCGGTATCACCGGTATCGAGGCCGAACTCTCCACCTCCGGCGGCACCTCCGATGGCCGCTATATAGCGCCCACCGGCGCACAGGTGATCGAACTGGGGCCGGTAAATGCCACCATCCACCAGGTGGACGAATGGGTAAGCGTTTCGGACCTGGAGCAGTTAAGCGATATTTATCAGGCGGTGCTGGTGCGTCTGCTGGTGGCTTGATAAGCAGCAACCCGTTGCTTTTCTGCCTGCGCCGCTGCGTTATCACAACGGCTGGCGGCGCTCGTTTATCGCAGCCAAACGCCCTCTTCTGGCCGTTCACGGCGCCCAAACAATGCCTGGCGGCGCTTTTCAAGGGCGGAAGCGGCAACCCACAGCTATTTGCCAACGATGATGAGCATCTGTACACTTTCAATACACACATAGAGCGGGAGTTGACCGATGCCACAGACACCACTGGAAACCAATCACCGCATGTCATTACGCATTGGTGCGAAGGAAAAATCGCTGTTGATACGTGCGGCGGCACTGGAACATACCAATTTGACGGATTTTGTAATTCGTAACGTTTTGTCTGCGGCCAAAAGAGTCGTCGAAGAACACGAACTGACTGAGCTAACGGAGCGTGACAGCTTGCATGTGCTTGAGTTACTGGACAACCCGCCGCCACCCAATGAAAGACTATTGCGCGCGGCGTTGGCATTACCAAAGTGAGCATGGTAACACCACCTGGCTGGCGCGAAGAGCCCATTGGCAAGCACCACGATCGAAGGTCATTTGATTGCGGCGATGAAGCGCCGAATCAATACCTGCAAAAATATGCGAGAAAAAGCCATGAGAAAGGCGGTGCGAAAACCTATCTTGCAATAAACCAGGACGATAACAGTATTCTGGGGTACTACTGCCTAAGCCCGGCATCTATTGCCTACGCGCGCGTGCCCAATTTAATTAAACGGGGCCTTGCCAGGCACGAAGTACCTGCCTTCAGGTTGGGGCGACTGGCGGTTGATCTCTCGGCTCAAGGCCAGGGATTAGGCGGCCAACTGTTACTCGCAGCTGGACGGCGATGTTTATACGTGGCCGCCCAGGCTGGCGGGGTCGCTTTGCTGATTGATGCCAAGAATGAATCTGTGGCTAAGTGGTATGCGAGCTACGGTGCAATCCCGCTTTTAGACACGGAACTATCGCTGCTATTACCGCTTAAAACCATACAGGCCGCACTAGCAGCCCGTATGTCAACGTAGACTAGCTGTCCCCCTGTTCCGCTTTTTTCTTTTTACGGTGTTTTTGTATGGTTTTTAAGGTACCGGCCAGCGTGTGGTCTTTAATCAGGGCTTTGGCCTCTTCCCGAGTGACGCTTTTGCCGTCCATCAGTTGCTGGGCATGGTTGAAGGCGGGAATGATAATGGCCATGCCCGATACGTCGGTGTCCAACAACAGGTATTGACCGCCCTTGCTTTGCTGTTGCCAGAACTCTCGAATCATGGCCCAGTAATCTTTGGTTTTGTCCCAGTACTCGTACGCAGGAGTAAAATCGTAACGCTGTATCTTGTGGTAAGTATTCAAACCGGATTCGCGCACGATTTCATGGTAACTGCCATCTTCATCTACAACGATCTTGCTGTTGTCCTGTTCGTGTGTCCAACCTGAAGGCGTTACCGTATGGCGATTAACCGCCTCCAGCACGTTGTAGTCTTTGCGGGTTGTGTACTCACGCCGAGGCAGCGGACGCCAGATGCGGTCAGATTCCCAGGTAGAGACCTTGCCGTTGTGAACCCAGCGCCCCGTACCGCAGTATCGAGGAGCATCGCTGACCTCGTATACACATTGTGTCCAGGTGCCTTTACGGGCTTTTCGGTCAAGTTTTTCGCTTTTCCATAGCTGGTTGCCCTGAAAATTTTGCCGCGTTTTTGCTTCGTAGAACCAGTCCTGACGCCAGTGCTTGGTAACATGCCCGCTGTCTGCCACCAAAATATGCTGTAGCACTATTTTCTTGGGGCTGTCTTCTACAACGATAACCGTTTCATAGGCGCCGAGGTTTTTAGGGGGCTTGGTATCATAGCCCTCTTTCAGCGCCACTGTTTCACGGAAGTTAAACCCCACACGGTACTCACCCTGCATGGCCAGAATCGCGTCACGATCGGCACTTAGCGCATCGCTTTTCGCCTGTGGGCGTCACACAAAAACGCTCAGGGGAGACGGAAGGATTATTTATGAATCCCTGCCCCTTTTTGCGCCCTTTTTCGCAAACGTAAAAGCTACAACAAAAACAGCGCAAACGCAAGTCATTCTCTTTTGCACCACCTGACAAACTGTTGCAAAAACTTCAGAAAAGCACAAGAAAAAACAGCCAAAAAAGCGGGGATTTCGCGCAGTAAATGAGCATTTTAAGGTGAATTTAAACGCGGTATTGTGCCAGCCAGGAGAACTCAACGGGCTGCCAGTCACAGGCAGCCACACTTTAAACCAGCGGACGAAGAAGGATAAAGAAATCATAGGAAATGGGAGAATTATTTTTTTCTTTTTTTGACTTCTTATTTTTCCGTGCTTTTTCTGCCTATTTCTACTTTATGGAAAACCCTCGTCAGTCTCAAAATCTGAGGCGAACGCTCAGGGAGAGTGTATCCATCTCTATGTCGTCAAACTTGTGAAGAGTGTACTCCGCTATCAGATCAAGACCCAGGATTCCCGTATAGCCAACACCCACACCGAAAAATGGGTCAGTACCACTGCCCTTATTATTAAAAGAAGGATTTACGATGTACAAGGCCAGTGGAGACATAAATGCCACCAGCTCTTCGCTTACTCTCCAGTACTCGAAACCGGCCTTAATATGCGCAGATAAATAGCCCGTCAACCGCCGCGAGAGCAGAGCAGAAGCCGCGAGTGACTCTATACTGGCAGAGTAATCATCCAGGTATTCGCGTTTGGCTTTTCCAAAATCCTGATAAGAAAGCTCAAGTGATAAAAGGTCATTGAACTCATGGCCCAGTGCCAAATGCCAACCGTAACCCTTATCGTCAAAATGCTCTTTTGCAAACCCTTCAACATTAATCTGGTAAGTGTATTCGCCGTCTATTGAAGAATAAAGCGCACCCACCGCGATATAGGTTTGATCGGCCTGCGCAGCTAAGGGCAGTAAAAGAGCTATGCTGAAAATCGACAAAACAAGCTTACACACAGACCTTTTTATTATTGCGGAAAGAAAGCCTATTTCAGGATAATAAATAACTTCTGGCCTAAACATAAAAAGCCTCCACACATGCAAATAAGATTCGCCTCTTTACAGCGACACAGCGAGCTTTTTCGATAAGAACTCGCACTTTAGCAGTTGTATTAGTCGATCGATATTAAAAAATCGTTAAAAATCGTTATTGTCGTCTTCAGTATTTAACTGCCGCAGACTGGGATGTATTCGGTTGTTATTGACCAAAACACAACAACACCTTGCGAAAAAGCTAGCAGCGACTGAGGCATTCAACCCTCAACCACACGCAGCGACAACTGCGGCTGGTCTTTAAGCTCTGCACACAGGGCAGCGCTGAATTCGCGAACAAAAGCGGCGCCCTGGCTCAGTCTCGCCACCGCCTCACAGGAGCGACGAATCTCTGCCAGTGTTGTATCCAGATTGAGCGTTTCCAGGCGTGGCTCGGAGCAATTCACCAAACAGGCCAGCGGCCCGAGCTGGCGAATAGCTTCCAGGGCACGGGTCTGTCCCTCGGTGGTGCCAAGATCTGCGGGCAGAATATGCCAGTCGGTCAACCCGTCCAAATGAAGCTCGACCAGGGCCTCGGGGTGGTTTGTTACTGCGATGACGCGGTGCATGGTCTGCGCCAGTTCACGGCAATAGCGCTGTCCCTCGGGTGAGGCCGCGCCGGTAATCATTGCCACTTTTGTGCTGCTCATGCTGTACACCCCAAAAAAATTTCAAGCCAGTGCCCGTTTCACGTACACATCAAAACGCACGGCCTTACCACGAATGCTGTGCGAGGGTTTTGCTGCGGTTAAAAACGGCGCGCGCAGGGGGCGCTTGACCACCACTCTGGCCACATCCTGCGCCATCGCCCAGGGCAGCAATGCCTCACCGCTGGCGCCGGTACCCGGCAATAATTGCAGTACCTGCATGTCTTTTTTAACCTGTGCAGATTTCTTTCGCGCGGGAAACATCGGGTCCAAATAGATGACCTCTACGCTGTCGGGCACTGTTGCTGCAAGGCTGTCGGCTGTAACTAACTGCATTCTCGCCGCCGCCTCCGCGCTGTGCTCAAGCAACTGCGCCCTGGCGATGCCGTCCGCCAACAGTGCGGCCACAATCGCTGAACGTTCACAGGCGTACACGGTGCAGCCTGAATCTGCGAGTACAAAACTGTCGCGGCCAAGCCCGGCGGTGGCATCCCAAACGGTGGGACAGCGCCCCTGTTTTACCCCCACCGCTTTGCCGAGCAGTTCATTTTGCCCGGCTTTGCGCCGGTGTGCCATCGCGCCCGCGCTGAAATCAACCCACACCGGCCCCGGCATTTTTTCACCGGTTTGCCACAGACTCAAGCGCTGCTCGACAAACCCCAATAACAGCGGGTAGGCGGTACCGGCTTTAGCATCCACCAGGGGAAGCTGTAAACGATCGGCGAGCGCTGCGCTGACTTGTGGCTGGTGCGTACCTGCGAGCACCGCAACGAGCTGAGTCACAAACGATAGCTCCCGACATCACCGCACCGCTGCCGGGGCGACACGACACACAGGGTATTGTTTTTGGCACACAGGCTGACCGGAACCAAAGCCGCCACCCCACGCACTGACCGGGCTATTTCGGCGATCAGTGAAGTTTTCGGGAACTGATGAAATATCCGGACTGGCCTGGGATCAATATCACTTCCTGGCCGGAAATTTAGCATGACGCTCTTCCAGGCGTTTGGCAAGATCATCAAACAACTCGTCCGCCTCGTGGCTGGCCAGCACTTCGCTGACATCACGCTGCACCACCTTATTCTCATTGGCGTCACTGCCGCGTTTACGAACACTGGCCTGGTGTTCGTCAAGCCCCAGTGTCAAGTGGGTCTCTTTTAAATCAATGCTCATCTGCAGATTGTAGGCGTGCCGGGTGAGGCCGTGTTTATCGGTAATGCTGAAGCGCCAGGGTATCATCGCGCCGTCTAAGTCCTGTATTTGGGTAAGCGCACAGCCGATTTCCGTCACTTCGCGATTGGACAGCTTCATACCGCGCATGCTGGCGAGCAGGGTTTGGCAATATCTGACAAACGACGGCGACGAAGCCTGCAAACCGACAGGCTCTGGCGCTTCATCGCCGGGCAGATCACAGTCAAAATCACCCAGCAGAATCTGGTTGTCCTTGGCGTATTCAATCATCCGCGCCAGTTCAATGGTGACATCGCCCACGATATAACTGTACATGGTGGGATTCACGCCCTCGGCCTGATACAACTCATAGTGACTGCCAATGTGGTAGGCCGAGCGGATGACCGGCACGGTGTTTCCCTTGGATGCCGCCGCGGCAACCGCGTTGTCAGCTACCACGATCAACATAAACAAAAACAGTTCTGCGTTCGCCCTGGCGCTGACATCGCGATTCCAGATATAGTAACCATCACCTGTGGTGGTGCGCGCGAAATTCACTTCAATACCGCGCGATAACAACTTGTTATACGCGGAGTTTAACGAGTAGGACAAACTGTTGAGCTGGCTGGCTTGTTCGAACGGCGTGTACAGGGAGAAGTTTACAATATCAAACAACAACACCGCACGGCTTTCCACATAACCAATACCGTAGCGCTTGATAACCCGCTCTACTGCGCGGATCACATTGGGCTCTTCCGATAGAGGTTCTTTGAGCTTGATAAACGATGGCGAGACTTCAAAGCGATTGGCGATAGAGAACAGCTCATCCCGTGTCAGGCGGCGGTTGGATGAAATAATGCCGCGCACAAAGGCCTCGTTGGCACTGGCCCCCTCACCCGTACAATAGTTACCCAGAAAGTAATGCGGCACAAACAGCACCAGCAGACCGCGCTCGTTGAGGCTCCAGCACAGAACGATGTTCTGCCCCAGACGCCACTGTTTGCGCAGTACATCTTCCAGATCTTTTAAATTACGGCGCTGAACGATGTTGATGCCGCTGAGATCGACACCATCCTGAGCACGGGCTTTGCCCTCTTCTCCGGTGGTATGATCCGCACCTGACTGTTCCGAGTTTATCATTGTGATACTCGCCATTACTGGTTTACCAATGTAGGATTATAAGTGGCGCTGTCGACTTCGTCACGAAAGCTGACACGTTTTATTGATTTTTCGGAAATTAAGTTTATGACCCTAGTGAATACGCCACGCCTGCTACTTGGTATGCTATTTTTTGCATTGCTTGTGAGCTGTGGCGAATACAATATCAAGCTCAACGACCGCGTGGTATACACTCCTGACGCGCTGTTTACTGACTATCAGATCGCTGATACTGCCCTCGCAGAATGCGTGGCAAAGCACATTACAACGCAAAACATCAGCCACGCCATCGAATTGCTGGAACTCAACTGCCAGGATCTGGGCATAACATCCCTCTCGGGGCTTGAGCGCTTTCACGCCCTGCAATACCTCGATCTATCAGACAACACCATTGTCGACACCACCGCGCTCACAGGCCTGGAGGAACTGCGCAGCCTCAACCTAAGCCGCAACGCCCTGGAAAACGTGGCCGCACTGGGTCAGTTGCACGGTCTGCGCTATGTGGGACTCACCGGCAATAACCGCCTGCTGTGCGCCAGCATTCAGTTTGCCCAGGTGGTAGAGCTGGATCTACCGCGTCACTGCGGTACGCACTGAGCATGTGGTTTGCACGTTTATGGGGGCGTCTCCCCCTTGGCTTGACCCAGCACCTCGCCGGCCTGCTGTACTTCATCGTGTATTACCTGATGGGCTATCGCAAGGCTGTGGTCTACCAAAACCTGTACCGCGCCTTTCCCGAGAAAAACCCCGATGAAATTAAACAGCTGGCCAGACGGTTTTACCGCCATATGGCGCAGTTCGCCTTGGAGGTCAGCGCCACGCCGTCGATGTCGCTGCAGGATTTTTCCACACGTATGCGGATAAAAAACCCGGAACTGCTGGAAACCATGAGCCAGCAACGCAGCCGATCTGTAATTATTCTCACTGTTCATCAGGGCAATTGGGAGTGGATGCTGCACGGTCTCAGCGCCCATTTTGGCGTTCCCATTGATCCCGTCTACAAACCGCTGCACAGCGAGACAGCGAATCAATGGATTTACGATATTCGCTCGCGCTTTGGTGCCAGACCGCTGTCCATGGATGAATCCACCCGCGACATTCTGCGCCATCGCAAACAATTTCGGCTGTTCGCGATGGTTGCGGACCAGTCCCCGATCCGGGAAGAGCGCGGCATCTGGCGCGAGTTTCTGCACCGGAATGCCAAGTTTTATGTGGGCGGTCAGGCGCTGGCGCAGGTCACACGCTTTCCCGTGGTGTTTGCCCAGTGCCACAAACTTAAAAACGGCTACTACGAGCTGGAACTGCACCCCGTTGCCGAGCCGCCCTATGAAAAAAACAGCGATGCAATTATCGAGCGCTATATCGCTCTGGCCGAGCACGCCATCAAAGCACAACCGGAAACCTGGCTCTGGACCAACCGCCGCTGGAAGCGCACTGAGGCACGGGATAAATACATGGACGCCTGGCACGCGGCCAGAAAAGCGCGTGAAGCGGCCGCTGAGGAAGAATCAGATAAGCCTTAAAACCTGGCTTAGCGTCGACCACTACCGTAGACTAACTGTTTACCGGGCCCACTGGCCAACCGCCGCTTATTAAGCACTTTCGCGCCGTTGAACAATTGACGGAGATAACCAGGGGGCTGCGATTAAATTGATCGATGCGGGAATTGCCAAGCAACAGATTCAACCCGCGTCGCACCCCCTCGATGATGCCGTGAACGGCTAACGGAGAACCTACCTCATGCGAGTCGCTAAACAAGACGCCTTAAATGTCATCAACCAATTACCCGATAACACCGACATGGAAGAGATCATGTACCGGCTCTACGTGCTGGATAAAGTCCGTAAAGGCCAGGAGGATGTCGAGCAAGGCCGTATCACCGATGCCAAGGCACTCAAGCGAGAAATTGACCAGTGGTAAAGTGGTCAGATCACGCCAAGGCGGATTTACGCCGTATCCACGATTTTATTGCCGAAGACTCCAA
>PDSN01000117.1 GCA_002748505.1 Gammaproteobacteria bacterium
TTGAAAGCAGCAGAGCAAAGCGGGTTTTTAGTCTCTCTTTTGCGTTGTCAAACCAGCCTGTCTTGCTCTGTTTCTGTAGCGGGCTGTTTGTATCTAAGAAAGCGCTTTGAGGATAGAGGAAATCCAGATAATCCAAGCTGACGATGAGAGATTTCAGGTTTGGGTTGTTATCAATTTGCTCGCGGGCGAGATCGTATTGTCTGCGCAGCTTGATACCGGGGATGCCGGCGTTGTATACAAAGGTATTGCCAAAGTGCGGCGATTCTGCGGCGATGCCCATTTCAATACGGGAGTTGCCAATCAGCGCGATTTCAGGGTTTAATTTCGCCAAGCGCTCGGGTTTGATGGTTCTGGAGCGTTTGCCGGCTTCGATTTTATGCGTGTTCACACCTGTCACGCGCGGTGACCAGAACATGCCGTAAGGGTCTACAAACCAGTTGACGGCGGCGCACAGTCCCAGGGTCATGAGGCAGGTGATAAAAAACAATCGCAGGTAATTCATGGCTCGCCTCTAAAACTGAAAATACATAAATTCGCTGACTTGAGTTAGAGTCAATATGGACAGGCTAAACAGCAAACCTGTGAGCACTGCCCAGCGCGCAGTTTGTTTCCAGCTCAGTTTTTTCATTGTATTGCACAACGGCCAAAAGGCATCGTGGCGCTCGAAAGACAGTCTTGATAATGAAAATTGTACCTTGGCGAACATGTCCTGCGTGTTTGGCATGATCAGCACAATGGGGGTCAGGCAGGCAATCCATAACCAGGTCAGCATAAACTGACTGCCGCCCCTTTCGTTAGCGGTGATACCGATGCTACCAAGCAGATCGGCAAGCGGCCCCAGGCGCGAGTAAATGGCGTTGGGCACGGTGATGTCGCTCATACCAGCCATTGCGGTGAGCATGGTGTTGGCGCCCTCTAAGGTGACCGCGCGGAAGTACACCCAGCCCACCATCACCGCAATAATGGTCACCAGCCATGCGAAACAGCGATACCATAGTTTGTCGAACTGAGTAAAACCCCATGTCTTCAGGCGCTGGGACCACAATTGGTGTACGACCAGGTAACCACCGTGCAGTGTGCCCCAGATGGCGAAGTTCCAGCCTGCACCGTGCCACAGACCACCTAAAAACATGGTTGCCATTAAATTAAAGTAGCGCCGAGCTTCGCCCTTGCGGTTGCCGCCCATGGCAATGTAGACGTAGTCGCGTAGAAAGCGCGACAGGGTCATATGCCAGCGCCGCCAGAATTCGCTGATATTGGCGGCTTTGTAGGGGGAGTAGAAGTTCAGCGGCAGGATGATGCCGAATAACCGGGCGAGGCCGATGGCCATGTCGGAGTAGCCGGAAAAGTCAAAATACAGCTGTAATGTGTAGGCGATTGTACCGCCCCAGGCGGTAAAGAAGTCCATCGTCTGGCCGGCATCGGCGGCGTTGAATACCGGGTTGGCGTAGTCGGCAACGCCGTCTGCAAGTACGGTTTTCTTAAACAGCCCGACCGCAAATATGGAAAGACCGATGACGATATTTTCTCGCTGTAAGGTGTAGTGTTTGCGCGATTCAAACTGTGGCAGCATTTCCTTGTGGTGCACAATCGGACCGGCGATAAGCTGTGGAAAGAACGAGACAAACAGAGCGTAATGCAAGAAGCTGTATTCGCGGGTAATGCCTTGATAGGAATCCACCAGATAGGCAATTTGCTGGAAGGTAAAGAAGGAAATCGCCAGTGGCAGGACTATGGTGCCGATATGCCAGTCACCGTTGAACAGGTAATTGACGTTATCAACAAAGAAATTGGCGTACTTATAGTAGCCTAATAACCCCAGGTTGAGGGCTACCCCAAGGGCAAGCAGGGGTTTGCTGTGTTGTTTGCCAAGCCAGTGCCCAATTTTGAAATTGGCGATCATTGAGCCGATGATGAGTAATAAATACACCGGGTTCCAATAGGCGTAAAACACCAGTGACATGAACACCAGCACACCAATGGCCGCCTCATTGCCCCAGTGTTTTGCTGAAAAGCTAAAGGCAAAAAGGCACAGCGGGAGAAATAAAAATAGAAACTCTGGGGAATTAAATAACACAAGGCAACCTTTTGTCTTAGTTCCTGGTATGCCAAACAGGCCGTTTACTACTCGCCTTCAATCGAATTGAAGGGTGCTAACCTCCTGATTAAGTTCACAAAAAGCACATTAACACTTGCCGATTGCCGAGGTCTGTGATGTTCATTAAAACGGCAAATACCAAAGCATGTCAAACTTTGATGCCAGTAGAGCCTCAAAGCTTAGTCCGGAGTTTTCATCAGTAAATGGGGTTTTCTGGAGTGGAACAGGCCAGCCGCGCCATGCTTGTTGCTGGCGGTAAGGGCGATGGAAAACGGGATGCGCTGCCGGGAAGTCGCTGACCGGGCTTACTCAGTACCCTTGTGAGGAATCAGCAGAATCACCTTCACCTCATCGGTGACATCCTCGCTATCCATGTAGGCGATGGCATTGAGGTTGTTGTTGATCATGCTGGTGATGTCGTCACTGCGTCTCGCGGAACGCGGTGGGGTGGCGCGGCCGGAGAATACCAGCTTGGCCCAATAGGCGTTGATCTGGCGCACGCTTTTGCCGGTGAGGTTTTCGTAGAAATGTTTACGGATCTCGCTTTTTAGCGGTTGATCCAGCGGTAACGCGGCGCTGCCATCGGGAAATGCAACGTAGCGCCCGAGAAACAGATCGGTGACCTCGCGCTCAGTCAGGGAGTTCAGATTGTTTGCGGGGTTGACCACTACAGCGATGTCGCCTGCACGTGTAAGACTACCGTACGTCAGTAGCACGGCAAGGAGCAAAAATCTGCTGACACGCATACGCCACGACCTCGATGTCGTTGGGCGGTGGTGCTGTATGTGTGCTGGCGTGTTCATCATCAAGCTTGCTTTAGATAATAAAGTCGAGGTTCAATGACCAGGTGTTGACGTACTGTTTCTTTGTAGAGCCGGGTATCTGGTGCCAAAGGTAGCCACCATGCCGCCCTATACGATGGCGGTTCCACTGCAATTTGAGCGCCATGTTGTAGCGGAAATCCCAGCGCAACCCGGTGATAAACGTAGTCTGGTTGGCACTGCTTGAAATCACTGCTGCCAGAGGCGTTAATACGCGATGCTGCTCGTCCGTAAGGTCTGAAAACGCCGCTTTGGCGCTTGGTCGTCCACTTGATTGCAAGCGCGCGAGTGCCGCGTAGGGTGTCCATTTGTCCAGGCGATAGGCGGCGCTGACATAGCCTGAATTGAAGTCGACGGTTTCGGCATCTTGGACACGAGTGAAGACGCTCTCTGCCTGCAGTTGCCAGCGTTTGTTCTCGTAGCTGGCACCGATGGCAGTCTGGCTTGTCGACGTGCTATTGAATGGGACGCCCTGCAAGAATATGCTGCGGGTTTTTTCTCCGAGTATAGGGAGGACATCTAAAAAGCGCTGCGCAGCTTTCCTGGCACCAGAGATGAAGAACATGTGGTCCATGTTCCCCTGCATGTAGCTTGCGCGCAGGCGCCAGTTGTTTTTGTCATACTGCAGGATGGTGGAGTAGTAGTCTTTAAACTTGGCACGGAGCACTTCACGCTCAGACAGCGAAACGTGTGCCTTAAAGGTGCCTGCAGACAAGCGCCATTCCAAAAAGCCGTCGTTGATAGCTTTTCGGTAGTTTACGTCCATGCCCTCGTAACTATCGAGCTGGAACAGACCATAGGTATTGGTGATCTGTCGAACCCATGGATAGGCATAGCTCACATCGTGGCTTTCTGACAGCATAAAGACATCGATGGGTATGCGCCCAGCGCGCACGCTCCAACTGGGTGAATGGCGGTAGGTTAAAAAGGCGATGGGGATGTAATCGCCCAGCTTATCATTCGCGCCCTGTTCGCGGACTTTTAGCTGCGCCATGGCTTCAATACGGGTTTTATAGCGGGCGGTCAATTGCAGGTTGAAACTCGAATCGATAAGCGGCTCGATATCACCCTTGTAAGCGGACGTGATCGCCGAAATACCGCGCCGAAAGCCGAAAACATCGGAGTCGGAAGCGGTAATGCCCAGGGTGCCGTAGGCACCGACGTCAATGTTTAAGTCGCCATCGAGGTATTGGTCATTCCAGCCCGCGTGAGCACCGCTGGCGCCCAGTGCAATTGCGGCAGCCACTACAACACCGCGGTACCGGCGCAACCGCGATGCGGTACCTGTGGTAGAACTCTGATGATGTGGCCGTATCATGTTAGCGCGATACTCTTTACTTAGTTTAGTCATATAACGTACGAAAACCGCCGTGGCAACGCCAGCAGCCTGTTCAGAAAACTCAGCCGACACAATACAGCGTTAAAAATGACCTCAATATTTACTGCGCGTAAACTCCGCTTTTTTGGTCATTTCTGCCTTGTCTTGCACTCGTCTGAGGCTTTTTCAGCATGCTGCTGGTCACCGCAGCCTTAAATGCCTAACATAGACAACCGCGATTTTATAAGCAAACGCTTTCGAGTGATTTGTCAAGAAACCTGCTCTGAGCGGTGCAATCAGGCGCTATCGGTTAACTTTGGAGCCACTTAGCTCGGATATTTCATCAGTAAATCGAGTTTTCGTGGGTGTAGTACCTACCTGCTTTACAGCGCGCAGTGAATTCCCTCAAAAATCAGCCGCGCCCCAAGTTTTGCGGTGCGGTTATCGATGTCAAATCTGGGGTTGAGTTCGGCGATGTCGATAAGCGGCCACTCAAAATGGTATTGCGAGCGGGCATTACTTAAAAACTGCAATAATTCAATCGCAAAATGGGGCTGCACCCCAAGCGCGCTGGGGGCGCTGACCCCTGGCGCCATCGCCGCAGGGAAGGCATCCAGACATATTGTGAGGTAGAGCAGCTCGATGTCGGCGAGCATGGGCGCGAGTGTGTCTTTGGCGGCCTCGATACTGCACTGATAGTCGAGTAGATAGGGGCAGTTGTAACTGTCGGCCACCTTGAACAGCGCACGGGTGTTGGCGCTTTCACTGACGCCCAGGCAGGCGTAGTGAAAGGATTTGCCCTGTTGTTCGCGGTGTTTGGCGACCTGCCAGAAGGGTGTGCCGGAGCTGCTCAGCGGTGCCGGTTTCCTAAGGTCAAAATGCGCATCAATGTTGATAATGCCAATGCGCTTGTGCGGGTAGGCGGTGGCAAGACCCAGATAACTGGCCCAGCCAATTTCGTGCCCGCCGCCCAGGCCGACCACGAGCTTGTGCTGTTTGAGCAGGTCTGCTAACGCACTGGCATAGCGCTGCTGGGATGCTGGTAGATCGTTGTCCACGTCGATATTACCCGCATCGAACAGCTGGCCGTCCTTGTGCCAGGCGCAGTTGGCCAGGGCGTCGCGCAGGGTGTTGGGGCCGGCGCTCGCCCCCGTGCGTCCCTTGTTGTTGGCCACACCTAAGTCGCAGGGAAAGCCGAGCAGGGCAGGGTCACTGTTGTGCGGATTTTTCGCAATCACCTGATGCCAGCGCAGCCCGTCTTGGCCGTCTTCGGTATCGGTGCGGCCACCCCAGTTGTAGTCAGACTGTGACACGTTGGCCTCCCTGCCAGATGGCTGTTGGGCGAAGTTGATTGATACCGTAGACAAGCTCGGCGGGGCGCTTGATGGCCCACAGGCAAAAATCCGCGTCAAAACCTTCCGCAAGCCGGCCTTTACTGCTGCCAAGCCCCAGTGCTTGCGCCGCGTTAACGGTGGTGCCTTGCAGAGCCTCTTCCGGTGTCAATGCAAATAGCACGCAGGCCATGTTCATGGTGGTTAGCAAAGAGGCGATGGGCGATGTGCCGGGATTGAAATCGGTGGCAACTGCCATGGCAACACCCGCCTGGCGCAGGGCGCTTATTGGCGGTTGTCTGGTTTCGTGCAGGTAGTAAAACGCACCGGGCAACAGTACTGCCACGGTTCCCGCATCGGCAATAGCGGGAATATCAGCCGGGTTTAAGTATTCGATATGATCCACCGACAGCGCTCCGTACTCGCTCGCAAGTTTTGCGCCCTGCAGGTCAGATAATTGCTCAGCATGGGCTTTGATGGCCAATCCGTGGGATTGCGCCGCCGCAAAAACGCGCTCACACTGCGCGGGTGAAAAGCCAATGCCTTCGCAAAACACATCCACCGCATGGGCCAGTTGTTCGGCGGCGATTTCGGGTATCATCTGCGTGCAGACAAAGTCGATATAGGCGTCCGCATCGCTGTATTCCGGTGGCAGGGCGTGGGCGCCCAGGTAGCTGCGCACGACGGTGATGGGTAGCTGCTCGCCCAGGGTGCGCGCCACGCGCAGCATGCGTTTTTCGGTGTCGCTGTCCAGGCCGTAACCGGATTTAATTTCGATGGTGGTCACGCCTTCTTCCAGCAAACGTCTGGCGCGCGTTGTGGCGCTTTGCAGCAGTTCCTTTTCGCTGGCATCGCGGGTGGCGCGCACGGTGCTTTTGATGCCGCCACCTGCCCGGGCGATTTCCTCGTAACTGACGCCGGTCAGGCGCTGTTCAAATTCGCCTGCGCGATCGCCGCCGTAAATCAGATGGCTGTGGCAGTCGATCAGGCCAGGGGTCAGCCAGCCGCCGCGTCCATCCAGGGGGCTGCTGTGCTGGTAGGGGCAATGCTGTGTGCTGCCCGCGTAGACGATACGGCCATCACTAACCGCCAGGCTCGCGTTTTCTATCGCACCGTAGGCTTGATCGTTGCGTTGCATGGTCGCCAGATTGACGTTGTTGATCAGCAAATCACAGCGTTGTGCCATCACAGTATCTCCCGTCTTTTTTGTGCAGTGTACGGCGCAGTACTTGTATATACAAGCTGGCTGGGTTAAATTCCCGGCAAATAAATGATGGGTCAGGTCTATGGGTGCGCGCTTTGCCGATATAAAACAGGCTTTGCTGGAGCAGATTCACAACGGCGAGTTGGCGATGGGCAGTAAAACACCGTCGGAGAACCAGCTTGCCCAGCGCTTTGGGGTGAGTCGTATGACCGCGCGCCGAGCCGTGACCGAGCTGGTTGACGAGGGTTATTTATTGCGCATGCAGGGCGCGGGCACGTTCGTGGCGGATAGCCGCCCGGTAGGTTCGATGTTTGCGGTACGCGCGATTGATACGGAAATTGCTGAGCGCGGGCAAGGCTATTGCGCCAGGGTTTTATGTCAAACCTCAGTGCACGCCGATGCGGATCAGGCGAGCGTTTTAGGTGTCGAACAAGGTGGCGAGCTGTATTGTCTTGAGGTGGTTCACTTTGCCGATGATATACCGCTGCAGTTTGAACAGCGCCTTATTCTTCCCGCCTGGGCAGAGGGTTTTCTGTCCTGGGATTTTACAGCCCAAACCGCCAGTGCCTATTTAAGTGCGCAAGCGCCACTGACCGAAGCGGACACCTTGATCGAAGCAGTATTGCCCACGCGCAAGGTTTGTGAGGCTCTGGCGATAAACCAGGGCGAGCCATGCCTGAAGATCAGCCGGCGCACGTATTCTACTCAGGGGCTGGTCAGCTTTGCCCGTTTGTATCACCCCGGGAGCCGCTACCGCCTGGGCGGTCATTTGGCCTTTTAGACAGTTATAGAACATAAAACAGGAGCTTGTTATGAACCGCACCGACCCAAACCGCGTAATTCGCGCACCCCGTGGCAGTGAGCTCAGCGCCAAAAGCTGGCAGACTGAAGCGCCGCTGCGCATGTTGATGAATAACTTGGACCCTGAAGTGGCGGAGCACCCCACGGATCTGGTGGTCTACGGCGGTATTGGCCGCGCCGCGCGCGATTGGCCGAGCTTTGACAAAATCGTGGAAGTGTTAAAGCGCCTGGAAAACGATGAAACCCTGCTGGTGCAAAGCGGCAAGCCCGTGGGCGTATTTCCCACCCACGAAAATGCGCCGCGAGTATTAATCGCCAACTCCAATCTGGTGCCGCACTGGGCCAACTGGGAACACTTTAACGAGCTCGATAAAAAAGGCCTGATGATGTACGGCCAGATGACCGCAGGCTCCTGGATTTACATCGGTTCCCAGGGCATTGTGCAGGGCACTTACGAGACCTTTGTCAGTGTTGCCAAAACCCATTTTGACGGCGAGGCCAAAGGGCGTTGGATTTTAACCGGCGGACTTGGCGGCATGGGCGGTGCCCAACCCCTGGCGGCAACCATGGCCGGTTTTAGTATGTTGGCGGTGGAAGTGGATGAGAGCCGTATTGATTTCCGCCTGAACACCGGCTATGTCGACAAAAAAGCCACTAGTCTTAGTGAGGCGCTGGCGATGATTGAAGAGGCGAAAAACCGAGGCGAGGCGGTATCGGTGGGACTGCTCGCCAACGCTGCGGACGTTTTCCCGCAGCTTTTAGCCGATGGCGTAAT
>PDSN01000198.1 GCA_002748505.1 Gammaproteobacteria bacterium
AATCCATAAATCACTTTTTGCCATGGGGCGGTTGGTGATTATTTTGGTGATTGTCGGTGGTTTATTACTGATGCAGCCGGATTTTGGCTCGACCGTGGTGATTTGTGCCATTGTCCTGGGTATGATGTTTTTAGCCGGTGTGTGTTTGGTGCGTTTTGCTGCCTGTGCCGCCGTGGTTGCTGCGGCCGGGGTATTTTTAATGCTGGCGGAAAGCTATCGCGTTAAACGCTTGCTCGGTTACTGGGATCCGTGGGCGGATATGTATGGTAGCGGTTATCAGCTGTCCAATTCGCTGATTGCGATTGGCCGCGGTGAGACCACCGGTGTCGGCATCGGTGAGAGCTTGGAAAAGCACCATTATTTACCCGAGGCCCACACGGATTTTATTTTCTCGATTCTGGCCGAAGAAACCGGGTTAATCGGCGTCTGCTTTTTGCTGTTGCTGTTTGCCACCATTGTTTGGCGGGCCTTTGTTATTGCCAATAATGCCGATAAAGTGCGTTTGCGTTTTGCCAGTTGTGTGGCTTATGGCATTGGCTTGTGGATTGGCTTGCAGGCGTTGATTAATATGGCAGTGGCCAGCGGTTTATTGCCAACTAAAGGACTAACCCTGCCGATGATGAGCTATGGGGGTTCGTCGGTGGTGGCCAGTTTGATTTTATTGGCGATTTTGCTGCGTATTGACAGCGAATCGAGGTACTTATTACAACAAGAACAGCGCAATATGCGGGATAGTGTGCAAGCGATTTAAGCGGTAAAAATAAACAATAAAAATCAATAGATACAACAGCTTACTGATAAAATTTTACAATGAAAGAAGCAACGCAATATTTACAAGGCAAAACCGTACTGATTAGTGCGGGCGGCACCGGCGGGCACGTTTACCCGGCGCTGACGGTTGCCCAAGGGTTGCGGGCATTGGGGGCAGAGGTTGCGTGGCTGGGTACCGCCGCCGGTATTGAAGCGCGGCTTGTACCTGACGCCGATATCAAGCTGCATACGATTTTTGTCCAGGGCCTGCGCGGCAATGGCATCAAGCGTCTGCTAAAAGCGCCGTTGACGCTGTTATCGGCTGTTTACCAGGCCCGCCGGGTGTTAAAAACCGTAAGCCCCGATATTTTTGTCGGTTTCGGTGGTTTTGCCAGCGGCCCGGGGGCGGTGGCGGCAAAATTGGCCGGCGTGCCGGTGGTTGTGCACGAACAAAACGCGGCCATGGGTTTTACCAATAAAATCGTCTCGCACTGGGCAAAACGGGTGTTGTTGGCCTTTCCCATTGCCGGACGGCAAAGCAAGGTGGGCGAGGTGGTGGGTAACCCGATTCGCCCGTCGATTGCTGCCATTGCTGCACCGGCACAGCGTCGGCAGTCTGCACCGCCGTTTAAGGTGTTGGTGGTTGGTGGCAGTTTGGGCGCCAAAGCCATTAATGAAGCGGTACCGCAAGCACTGATACCCTTGTTGGACCGTATCACGCTAACGCATCAAACGGGCAAAACCACCTTTGCCGAGACGCGCGCAGAGTATGAAAAACGCGGGCTGCTGGAAACGGTAAAAGTGTGTGAATATATTGATGACATGGATAAAGCCTATGCCGAGGCGGATTTACTGATTGCCCGCGCCGGTGCGTTGACCGTCAGTGAAATTGCCAGCGT
>PDSN01000183.1 GCA_002748505.1 Gammaproteobacteria bacterium
GTTGGAGGCGCGCAGGGTAATTTTATCGCGAAAGCCGTTTTCACACAGGGCTTGATGCACTTCGGCAATGCCCAGCTCGGCAATGCGACCGGTGTGTTTTAGACTGGTCACTTGCGCTGCCCCGGTGCCACCTGTGTTACCGGCAATATTGATCAGATCGGCGCCGGCTTTGGCCACGCCGACTGCAATCGTACCAACGCCCTCAGTGGACACCAGTTTGACAATCACTTTAACGCGCGCCGCTTTGGCATCGTGAATCAGTTGCGCCAAATCCTCAATCGAATAAGTATCGTGGTGCGGCGGTGGCGAGACCAACTCCACCCGCGGCGTACCACCGCGCAGGGCGGCGATTTCCACCGTCACTTTTTTATCGGGCAACTGGCCGCCCTCACCCGGTTTTGCCCCCTGAGCAATTTTAATCTCCAACTCTTCTAGCATTGGATCGGCCAAATAGCCCGTCCACACGCCGAAGCGTCCGGAGGCAATTTGTTTAATTTTACTACCCTTTAAGGTGTTGTAACGACGCAAATTTTCGCCACCCTCGCCACAGTTGGACTTACCACCAACCATATTGACGGCCGTGGCGATGGCTTCGTGGGTTTTGGTAATCAGCGAGCCGTGGCTCATAGCACCGGTGACCAAGGTTGGCAAAATTTCAGTGGCCGGTTGCACGGCGGCAACCGCGATGGCTGCCGGTGCCGTGACAATGCTTTGCACAAAGTGCTTGGCCGTTCCCGACACCTGCAGGAATAAACCCTTGTCATCGCAGGCCGATGAGCGAATGTCCTCGCCAAAATAGTGGGCAAGCGCCTCGCCCAAGGCCTGATAGCGGGAGCGATTGCCGTTTTCCAATGCCAAGGTCGCCGTATCGCCTTTAATGCTGGCCGACAAACCGGCAAAGGCCACAGCGATATTGCCGTGGCGGTTAATGCCCGACAAGGCTTCGCTAAAATCCTGGGTTGTGTTTAAAGCACTGACGTCAACGGGGAAAGCCAAGACATCGCGCAGTGCCGCCGGTCTAAAGGAGCGCTCGGTCGCCAAATCTTTACTAAAGGCGCGATAGCCGTCGGTGATAACGTGGCCATTGATATCCTCGGCAGACAGTTTTTTGGCCTGCAACAACTGTGCTTCTTGCGTCGGCGGAATAATGACGCCTTGATCATCGTGCTCGATATCAACGGCTGTTTCATTACTGTCTTGCTCTAGCGCTACTGCCTCGCCGGTCATGCCGGAATAGGCGCGCACGGCGATATTGCCAAAGGTGTGGCCGGCGCCCTCCTGGCGCTCTTTAAACAGGCCCAACAAAGGCATCGAAATATCGTCATTGTCGTCTCTGACCGAGAGCATTTTACGGTGCCAATTGACGCTGCTTAAAACGATATCGCTAAAAGTAGCCCCGGCCAAGGGTGCACTGATATGCGGAAACGCCGCTTTTAATTGCGGGTCGTTGGTATCTAAGAAACTGGCTTCAAAAAACTCGCCGCCGATATAGCTTTCCACCGTACACAAACCGATTTTACCCATGGTTTTCAGTAACGATTTTTCCACCGCCTTTCTAAACTGATACAACATGGTCTCAACTTGGGCCATATCGCCTTTATCGGCGAGTACCAGCGCGCGTTCGTAAGCCGTCAC
>PDSN01000118.1 GCA_002748505.1 Gammaproteobacteria bacterium
TAACGTTAGCCCCGCACTCCTGAAGCTAACACACTCTACACAGCAGCCGCGCGGTAAGCGCCTGAAGGGGCGTTCGAGGCCATGGATGGCCGAGACGAGTATACAGGGATGTACTTGTAGCGTCCCCGCAAGGGGCTTGCCGGGCGGCTGCTCAAATGTGAGAGGAAGGGAGGCAAAGAAAGTTGTTCAAACATCGTGAAAACCCTAGCTACCGCTACGGTTTGAATGATTTTGGGCAAGGTTCGAAATCATTTTTTTCGAAATAGGCACAGTTTGTACATTGGCTTTTGTTGCCAGTCACTACATAACTCATTGATATTATAAATAATAGCGGCGTGGTCGCCGTACTGGTGAAATATCCGGGTTAGTGTGTATACTATTATTGTTGACCGACAGTTACTTAGAAACCGCAGCACAGTGAGGACGTTGTAACACAAGGTGACAATCCCATGAGCACTCCATGCGCCAGCGCCTTCGACCAATGGATTCGCAATGATTTCAAAACCATCAACAGCGAATTGGAGGCACTTTATTTCGCCACCGGCAATCCCAGCGAAGCCGGGGGTGTTGGTGAGGCGTTGAAACAGCAACTACTGCTGGAGGGCAAAGCCTTTATCGCCCAGTTGTTACGCGAGGGTAATACCGATGAGGGCTTTGACAGCGGCTTTAATCTCCTTGGCAACGTGGGGTTTTACATGGCCGCCTGTCGTCGCCACGATCTAACCGAGCCCTCACGGGAGAAACGCTCGCCGCTGGAAGAGGCCTCGGCACTGGCCATGCAGTTAGGTGTATCTCTGGGGGTGATACCCCGCTTTGCCTCGGCGCATTTGGAAACCCACAACAAAGCTGAAAACGGAGTGTATAAGACCTTTACCGATAAAGCCCATGGTCACACCGCCACGCAGCATCACGAGCTGCTGATCTCGCGGTTCATTGAATCCCCTGCGGCTAAGGACGAAATGACCATGAAGGCTGACCTTACCGCATCGGGCCCGCCCCTGCCCGATTTACTACGCGGTTTGAAAAAACTGTGTGACTTAAGAAACGCAGCTCCTGTAGACAACATCAACACGCGCTTTGCGGATTTCCAAACCCTGCGCACAACCTTAAAAGGCTAGGTACTCATTATGAACTATTATCAAGACTACTTTTTTAAATCCAATGATATCTACCTGCTTAACCACTCTGTAGGGTGTATGCCCGGCGACACACGCGAACAACTGGAGCAGACCTTTATTAAACCCTGGGAAAACGCGAAACCCGACGCCTGGAATCAGTGGATGAGCGTATTTAGTAACTTTCAGATCGGCCTGGCGACGCTGTTTAACAGTGCGCCAGGGGCGTTTTGCCCGCAGAGTAACGTCAGCAGCAGTCTGAACAAATTCATTAACTCACTGCCCGCACCGTCTAAAAATAAAAACGTCATCTTACTGTGCGAGCACGATTTTCCCTCTATGGGATTTTGCCTGGAGCAAGCCCAGCGCCTGGGTTTTAGACTGCGTTTTCTCCCTGAAGAACACAATCCGCAGGCACTGGACACATGGAAACAAGCGCTTGGCAGCGACGTACACACCGCACTGATTACCCATGTGCACTACGACACCAGCCGTCGCATTCCCGCACGCAAAATCAGTACCTTGTGTGCAGAACGCGATATTTTCTCCATCGTTGACGTCTCTCAATCCGCCGGTGTGGTGCCCATTAGCCTGGATAAGTGGCAGGCGAGCTGCGTTATTGGCTCCTGCGTGAAATGGCTGTGCGGCGGGCCGGGCGCGGGCTTCCTTTGGATAAATCCAGACCTGGTTTCACAGCTAAAACCCACTGATGTGGGCTGGTTTTCCCACGAAAACCCCTTTGAGTTTGATATTCATCACTTTAAGTACGCCAGTGATAGTCGCCGTTTTTGGGGTGGCACACCATCGGTAATACCCTTTGCCGTCGCCGCCAACAGCTTGCAATTGATCAACAGTATCGGCGTGAAAACCATAGCCGAGCACAACCGGATCCTTAACCAGCAAATGATTGACCAACTGCCCTCATCCTATTTGGTCACACCGCTTGAGAGCAAAAAACGCGGCGGCACCCTGGTTGTGAACCCGCCCGACATAGACCGCGCTGAAAAAGCGCTGCAGGATGCAAATGTCTCCTTTGACAGACGCGCCCCAGGACTGCGCTTCTCACCGCATATCTATAACACGCCCGAAGATATGGCCTGTGTTATTGAGTGTTTGCAACAAGGTGCAACCAAGCCTTGAAGACGCATACTCGCCAACTGCACACCTGGCTCAGGCAAAAAAAAAGCCCCGCGATAGCGGGGCTTAAAAATGGTGCCGAAGGCGGGACTTGAACCCGCACGAGCATAGCTCACTACCCCCTCAAGATAGCGTGTCTACCAATTCCACCACTTCGGCA
Organism: Gammaproteobacteria bacterium; assembly: GCA_002748505.1. GTDB lineage: Bacteria > Pseudomonadota > Gammaproteobacteria > Pseudomonadales > Halieaceae. The sequence continues at coordinate 2,413 of PDSN01000118.1, forward strand.
TGTTCTTTACTCAGGTTTTTTCGCGGCTCCTGCTTCTTGCACGGTTTCCACCTCTTTTGGGGTGTCAACCGTGGGTATGTCTTCGCCGACGACAGGAAGATCGCTGCTGACAGCCTGTTCTATCTTCGCGCCATCAACTGCTGGAATATCCTCGATATCGGCGGGAGCGACATCAACAGTTTCTTCGATGACATCAAGCCCTTCCAGTTCATCAACGGGTGCTGATTTTTGCGTGGCAATCATCGCCAGGCCAAAACTGGTCGCGAAGAAAACCGCGACCAAATACGCCGTAGCACGGGATAACACATTACCGCTGCCATCGGAGCCAAACAGGGTTTGCGATGCGCCCGCACCGAAAGACGCGCCCATGTCCGCACCTTTGCCCTGCTGCAACATAATCAAGCCGATAATCGCCAGGGCGATGGCAAGGTGAATAATTAAAACAATCTGTTCCATAAGTCTCTTCTATCGCGAAGCCTTGCTTCGGCTTAACTGTTTTCACTCGCGGCAATAATCGCTGCGAACTGCTCGGCGTCGAGGGCGGCGCCACCGACCAGCGCGCCGTCTATATCCTGCTCGGCAAATAACTCTGCGGCGTTACCCGCTTTCACACTGCCACCGTAAAGCAGGGGCACTGCCTGAGCGTCTACGCCGCTAATATCCGCCAGGGTCTCACGAATAAACGCGTGCATTGCCTGCGCCTGTTCCGGCGTGGCGGTAAGGCCTGTGCCAATCGCCCAAACCGGCTCATACGCCACAACCAGAGTGCTTAAATCCGCTTGCTCTGCCAGGGCGGTTTGCAACTGTGCAGCAACGATTTGCTCGGCGTCGCCCGCTTCGCGCTGCTCGCGAGTTTCGCCAACACACAACACCGGGGTCAAGCCCGCTGCCACTGCGGCACTTAACTTGCTGCCAATCAACTCATCGCTTTCGCCGTGATATTGGCGCCGCTCCGAATGGCCCAGCAGCACCAGATCACAACCGGCATCTTTCAACATACGTGCTGATATCTCACCGGTGAATGCGCCATCGTCGCTGTGCTCACTGCAATCCTGGCCACCCACCTGTATGGGCTGACCTTTAGCCAGCGCCAAATCGATATACACCGCGGGGGGACACACCGCCACATCGACAGATGCGTTTGCAGCAGCATCTTGCAGCCCTGCCAGCAACAATTCGATGCTCGCCTTAGAGCCGTGCATCTTCCAATTACCAGCAATTAACTTGCGGCGCATAGACACCTCTCAGAGTAAAATCGGGCGCGATTGTACATAAGAACACCCGCCACTACAAGGGAAAATCAGTCCAGTATCCGTTTCACCTGATCCGCGAGCTCCCTGCACACCACTTCGACCAGCTCCGCATCCTCACCCTCTACCGTCACTCGCACTTTCGACTCGGTGCCGGAGGGGCGCAGCAACACGCGACCGCGATCCGCCAGACCCTCGTTGGCATAGGCCAGCGCCTCAATCAGCTCAGGGTATTCCGACAGATCCGTTTTTGGTGTCTTTGCCGGGACGTTTATGGTGCGCTGAGGGTATTTGCTCACATCTTCCAGCGCTTCGCGCAAGCCCACGCCCAAATACCGCAGCGCCTGCAACACCTGCAAGGCGGCGACAACACCGTCACCGGTGGTGGTCACATCGGAGCAAATAATATGGCCAGACGACTCACCGCCCAGATTCCAGTCATTGGCGACCATCATTTCTTTCACATAGCGATCGCCTACATCCGCACGCCCAAAGGGAATACCTTTGGCTTGCAACGCTTTTTCAATACCCAGGTTGGTCATGGACGTGCCGGCGACACCAGTCAAACGCCCCTGTTTTTGATAGGCGCAGGCGATAATGTAGATCAGCTCGTCACCGTCAACTTCACGGCCTTTGTTATCGACAAACGCCACGCGATCACCATCGCCATCAAACGCAATGCCAAGCTCCGCGCCGCTGTCGATCACTGAGCGCGACAGCAAGCCAATATCGGTAGAACCCACCCCCTGATTGATATTAAAACCATCGGGGCTGACGCCGACAGGGATAACATCGGCGCCCAGCTCGGAAAACACACTCGGGGCAATGTGATAGGTCGCACCGTTAGCGCAATCTACCACGATATTCATGCCGCGCAGACTAAAGCCTTCATCTACCGTGGCTTTACAATATTCGATATACCGTCCCGCCGCATCGACAACGCGATTCACCTTGCCAATATCACGCGACATCACGCAGCTTAGGTCCTCGTCCAACTGCTGCTCGATGGCCATTTCGACCTCGTCGGACAACTTCGCCCCTTCGGCACTGAAAAACTTGATGCCGTTGTCATAAAAAGGATTGTGTGATGCACTGATTACGATGCCCGCGTCCGCCTGCAAGGAGCGGGTCATCAAGGCCACAGCCGGGGTCGGCATGGGACCTAAAAGCTGCACATCGACGCCGGCAGCCACCAAGCCCGCTTCCAGCGCAGACTCAAACATATAACCGGACACCCGAGTGTCTTTCCCAATAATCACCCGACAACGGCCTTTAAGCTGTCGCGACTGACGCTCCCGAACAAACACGCGACCGCAGGCCCAACCTAAACGCAACATAAAATCAGGCGTGATATTTCCTTCACCGACACCGCCCCGGATGCCATCTGTTCCAAAATGCTTCCGCGCCATCACGCTCACCCCCAAATCACTCTAACTATTTAATTGGATCGTCGGCTCGCAAGGCTACACTCATCGCCACAGCGTCCGCCGTTTCCTGTACATCGTGTACGCGCACAATCGCCGCACCTCGCTCTACTGCCAGCACCGCCAGAGCAATACTGGCCGCCAACCGCTCGGAGACTTTGCGCCCCAGCAAATGGTCGATCATTGATTTGCGCGACAAGCCCACCAACAGCGGTAATCCGTCATCAGACAATACCGCTAAATGGCGCAGCAGTGTGAGATTGTGATTGATATTTTTACCAAAACCAAAGCCGGGATCAAGCAACAGCCTTTGTTTAGAAATGCCCGCCCCCTCACAAGCGGCGATGCGCTGCCCAAAAAAACAGCGTACATCCGCCACCACATCGTCGTACTCCGGCGCTTGCTGCATCGTGTCCGGCGTACCTTGCATATGCATTAAACACACGGGAAGCCCCGTATCCGCAGCGGCCTGCAATGCGCCGGGGCGGGTGAGCGCACGCACATCGTTAAGCAAGCCCGCGCCCAGCTTAGCGGCTTCGCGCATCAATTCGGGGGTTGAGGTATCCACAGAAATGACCGCATCCAGCACGCCCGTCAAACGCTCAAGTACCGGTAAAACACGGTCCATTTCCTGCTGCACGGACACCGGCGCTGCACCTGGACGCGTGGATTCACCGCCGATATCAATGATGCTTGCACCCTGGCGAACCATTAACTCCGCCTGCGCCGCCGCTGCGCTGACAGCAACAGAATCGCCCGAACAAAAACGACCGCCGTCTGCAAAAGAATCCGGCGTGATATTTAAAATACCCATGACCTGCGGGCGCGACAGATCCAGCGAGCGCCCGCCAAAATTCATTGCGGTCACGATGCCAGCTTAATGATCTGTCGCGGGATCGGCGACCGGCTCAGAAGGCTTGTCGTCACCGCTGGCCTCAGGCTTTACGGCTTCCTCTTCATTAGAACCGGCACCGGCGCCACCGCCACTGTCTTTACTGTCGTCATCGTTCCAACCGGCGGGCGCGCCGGGTTCACGACCTTCCATAATCGCGTCAATCTGCTCGGTGTCGATGGTTTCGTACTGCATCAAGGCGTCGGCCATGGCGTCCAGCTTGTCCCTGTTTTCGTGCAGAATCTTTTCGGCGATGTCATAGCACTCATCGATAATACGGCGCACTTCGTCATCGATCTGACGGGCGGTTTCATCGGATATGCCCTTGTGGGTCTGCGCCGCTGTGCGCCCCAAAAACACCTCTTCACCGCCTTCGTCGTACATCAGCGGCCCCATCTTTTCAGACAGGCCCCACTGGGTCACCATTTTGCGGGCGATTTCTGTGGCGCGCTGGATATCGTTAGACGCACCCGTGGTAATGCCATCGGGCCCCAAGGTCATTTCCTCGGCAATACGACCGCCGAACAAACTGCAAATCTGGCTGATAATATGGCGTCGACTGTGGCTGTAACGGTCTTCCTCGGGCAGGAACATGGTCACGCCCAGGGCGCGACCGCGGGGAATAATGCTGACTTTGTAGACGGGGTCGTGTTCGGGCATCAGCCGCCCCACAATAGCGTGACCGGCCTCGTGATAGGCAGTGTTGCGCTTTTCGTCCTCAGACATCACCATCGTTTTGCGCTCGGCACCCATCATGATTTTATCTTTGGCCTGCTCAAACTGGGCCATGCCGACCGTGCGCACATTGGCGCGCGCTGCAAACAGCGCCGCTTCGTTCACCAGATTGGCCAGGTCAGCACCGGAGAAGCCGGGCGTGCCGCGGGCAATTTTTGCGGGCTCGACATCTTCGGATAAGGGCACTTTGCGCATATGCACTTTCAAAATCTGCTCGCGACCGCGAATATCCGGCAGGCCGACCACCACCTGACGATCAAAGCGGCCAGGGCGCAGTAATGCGGGGTCAAGCACATCGGGGCGGTTGGTGGCGGCGATCACAATGACACCGTCGTTCACTTCAAAACCGTCCATCTCCACCAGCAACTGGTTCAGGGTCTGCTCACGCTCGTCGTGACCACCGCCCAAACCCGCGCCGCGGTGGCGACCCACCGCGTCGATCTCGTCGATAAAGATAATACAGGGCGCCTGTTTTTTAGCCTGATCGAACATATCGCGCACGCGAGAGGCACCCACGCCCACAAACATTTCCACAAAATCCGAACCGGAGATGGAGAAAAACGGCACTTTGGCCTCACCTGCAATGGCTTTAGCCAGCAGCGTTTTACCGGTGCCGGGCTGCCCCACCATCAGTACACCGCGCGGAATCCGGCCACCGAGCTTTTGGAAACGCGAAGGGTCGCGCAGAAACTCCACCAGCTCCTGCACATCTTCTTTGGCCTCGTCGACGCCCGCCACATCCGCGAAAGTCGTGGAAATCTGATCTTCGCCCAGCAGACGCGCTTTGCTCTTGCCAAAACTCATCGGGCCGCCGCGACCGCCACCACCCTGCATCTGACGCATAAAGAACAGGAACACCGCGAGAATAATCAGAATCGGGAAGCTGGCCACCAAAAGCTGAGTCCACACACTTTGTGACTCGGGTTTACGACCCTCGATTGCCACCCTGTGCTCAAGCAGATCTCCCATCAGTTGAGGGTCTTCCACCATGGGGCGGATCGTCTCGAAACGGCTGTTATCGCGACGCTCGCCGATAATGGTCAGCCCATCGACCACCACTTTGCTCACCCTGTCTTGCTGCACTTCCTGAATAAAATCAGAATAGCCGATGCGATCCGGCGGGGTTTGCACGGAAAAATTATTAAACACAGACAGCAGCACGGCGGCAATGACCACCCACAGCAACAGGTTTTTAACCATAATCTCTTAGCTTCAGCCGACGCAACGCCGACCTCGCTCTCCTTTTCAAAATAACGACCACCTAAGTGACCGGTGGCACGGGCCACATTTCACAACACGGAAAAACGTCCAATGTACTACAGTTGGGGCGTTCACACCATGTTTCAAGGGGGTGAATAAAACGCCTTCGCTGTCATTCCTGGAGTATCGTAAACCCCGCGATTTCTTTATCCGAATACTTATGCGCCAGATGCTTCGGCAAGGCCTAAGAGTCAGCTCCTCTAACCCGGATGCTTCACCAGTAAATGGAATTTTCGGGAATAAATGACAAAGAA
>PDSN01000119.1 GCA_002748505.1 Gammaproteobacteria bacterium
GTGCCCCAGGAGCTGTTTCAGCTTTTGGGGCGCGCCAGCCAGTTATTGAGCTGGGAGCGCGACCACCGCTTTTGCGGGCGTTGCGCAGGCGCGATGAGCCGCAAAGAGAACGAATATGTGATGGTGTGCTCATCCTGTGAGTTTCAGTGTTACCCGCGTATCGCGCCCTGTGCGATTATGCTGGTAACGCGCGGCGAGGACGTTTTACTGGCGCGCAGTGCTCAATTTCCCGATGGTTTTTACAGCGCACTGGCAGGTTTTGTCGAACCGGGGGAGAGTGCCGAAGAATGCTTGATTCGCGAAGTCAAAGAGGAAGTGGGGTTGGTGGTCGGGAATCCGCGCTATTTTGGCTCGCAGCCCTGGGCGTTTCCCAGCCAGTTGATGCTGGGCTATTTTTGCGATTATGAAAGTGGCGATATTGCGTGTCAGGAAGACGAAATTCTCGATGCCAAATGGTTTCGCGCTAACAGTTTACCCGCCGTGCCGCCGGAGTCGGCTATCGCGGGACAATTGATAAGACATTATTTTAAACATTACACAGGATAAGCAAATGGAATTCTTATACGACTATGGTTTGTTTTTAGCCAAAGCGGTCACTATCGCGGCGGCGCTGGTGTTTGTGCTGGGCTTTGTGTTTGCCATCAGTCATCGCCAGCGTCCGGAAGCGGATGGTCATATCGAAATCCGCAGTTTGAACGAGCACTATCAGGGCATGAACGATGCCATGCGGGAAGTGCTGGAAGATCACGATACGGTAAAGTCCGACTGCAAAGAACGGGATAAATCCGAAAAAAAACAGCGCAAAGAACAAAAGAAACAGCGCAAGGCCGGGCTGAAACCTGCCCACAAGCCCCGCATGTTTGTGTTGTCCTTTGATGGCGACATCAAGGCCAGCGAGGCGGAACACCTGCGCGAGGAAGTCTCGGCTGTGTTGCTGCAGGCAGAAGAGGACGATAGCGTATTGTTAAAGCTGGAAAGCCCGGGCGGTCTGGTGCACGGCTATGGCTACGCCGCCAGCCAACTACAGCGTTTAGTAGACGCCAAGGTAAACCTTGTTGTCGCGGTAGATAAAGTGGCCGCTTCTGGCGGTTATATGATGGCCTGCGTCGCCAACAAAATCATCGCTGCGCCCTTTGCCGTGCTCGGCTCTATTGGCGTGGTCGCGCAAATTCCCAATTTTCACCGGGTGTTAAAAGACAATAAAGTGGATTTTGAAGTGCTGACCGCCGGTGAATACAAACGCACCATGACGGTGTTTGGGGAAAATACCGAGCGAGACCGCGCGAAATTTATCGAAGATTTGGAAGATACTCACGAGCTGTTTAAGAACCATGTCAGTAAACACCGTCCCGGGGTCAATATTGCCGAGGTGGCCACTGGCGAAACCTGGTACGGCTCTCAGGCCTTAGAGAATGGCTTGATCGATGCGGTGCAAACCAGCGATGGCTACATCCAGGATAGAATTCACGAGCAATTGGTGTACAGCGTTAAATGGAAGCACAAAAAGACCTGGCAGGAGCGCCTTGGTTTTGCCGCTGAAGGCGCACTGACACGCAGTTTTCTGCGCCTGTGGCAACACAGTCAAAACGGGCGGCATTTTTAGTGCTTGTGTGCTCTTTGCTAAGAATATTGTATCGTGTCCAAGGGAAGGTGGCGCGGATTCCGCACTTCTGAGAGAGGGTTATAATGGGGGCACTGTCGACGCGGTCATTTTCTGTTTGGCTCAAATAAGCTGGTATGTTCCTGCGAAGACGGTGTTCATTCCTGGTTTTGTTTTTGCTTATCGCATTTGCCATGCACAATAATGGCCCGGTTTACCAAACCGTCTTGATCCTCATCCTCGGCCAGAACCGCGCCGGTAACAGCCTGATTCGGGGCGCAGGGGTCGGTGTCCTCCGGCCAGGTAAGCAGCAGTACGAGGATAGCTATGCCAATGATCAGTCCCAGTAAAAGCCACTTTTGCATAAAAACACCTCCTTTTATGTGGTGATACTCCGGTTTAATGGGAGAATGTCAAGCCTTGGGCACGGCCAATTAAATGCCGTATACTGGCCGAACTTAACAGATTTCTGCGGGCCCACATCGGCCTGTACAGCAACGGGATACCTGCGTGAACACTTATCAGATCAAATGTCAGGGCGGGTCGTATGAAGACGATCACGATGGCAATCTGGCTTTTGCCGAGGCGCGAGCGAAGTTGAAGCGTCCGCCACTGTACAAGGTGGTATTGATAAACGACGACTACACGCCCATGGACTTTGTGGTGCATGTGCTGCAAATATTCTTCAATATGAATCACGAGCAGGCCAGCCACGTTATGATTACCGTGCACACCCAGGGCAAGGGTTTATGCGGCATTTTTACCCGGGACGTCGCGGAGACAAAAGCGGCGCAGGTGAATCAGTTTTCCCGCGACAACGAACACCCTTTGTTGTGCGAGATCGAACCCTCAGAAGACGAGGACTAAGGAACAATCGATGGTGATGCTAAGCAAAGAACTGGAACACTCCGTCAATCAGGCGTTCCAAAATGCGGTGGAAAAACGCCACGAGTTTCTGACCGTGGAGCACTTGCTGCTGGCATTGTTAGACAACCCCGACGCGGCCGAGGTGCTGCACGCCTGTGGGGTGGATATGCGCGGTTTGCGCGGTGAATTGACTGAGTTTATCGATGTCACCACGCCGAGGCTAAACAGCGATGCGAAGGACGATGATACCCAGCCGACCCTGGGTTTTCAGCGCGTTCTGCAGCGGGCGGCCTTTCATGTGCAGTCGTCGGGAAAGGCGGAGGTCACCGGTGCCAACGTGCTCATAGCGCTGTATTCCGAGCAGGAGAGCCAGGCGGTGTATTTTCTGAAAATGCAGGAGGTTGGGCGCCTCGATGTGGTTAATTATGTCACTCACGGCATTTCCAAAATAGCGACGGAAAACGACGACAAGCGAGAAGACAGCGACGATGATGACGTCGCGGGCGAGCCCCAACGGGAGGGCTCCGCAAACTCGCTGGATCAATTTACCACCAATTTAAACGCCGAGGCCGAGGCGGGGCATATCGACCCCCTGATAGGTCGCAGCGCTGAGCTTGAGCGCGTGGTGCAGATTCTTGCCCGCCGACGCAAAAACAACCCCTTGTTGGTCGGCGAATCCGGCGTGGGCAAAACCGCGATTGCAGAAGGTCTGGCCTGGCAGATTGTCCAGGGTAATGTGCCTGAGGTGCTCGCCCACGCGGTGGTGTACTCCCTGGATTTGGGTGCGCTGCTGGCGGGCACAAAGTATCGGGGTGATTTTGAAAAACGCCTCAAAAACCTGCTGGCGGAGCTGGATAAACGCGACGGCGCCGTTCTGTTTATCGATGAAATTCACACCATCATCGGTGCGGGCGCTGCCTCTGGCGGAGTGATGGATGCCAGCAATTTGTTAAAACCCCTGCTTGGCTCGGGTAAGCTGCATTGCATTGGCTCCACCACGTTCCAGGAGTATCGCGGTATTTTCGATAAGGACAAGGCTCTGAGTCGCCGCTTTCAGAAAATCGATGTGGTCGAGCCTTCAATTGATGAGACCTACAAAATTCTCAAAGGCCTGAAACCGCGCTTTGAATCCCATCACGGCCTGCGCTATACCGACAAAGCCCTGCGCACCGCCGCCGAGCTGGCCGCGCGCCATATCACCGATCGCTTTTTGCCCGATAAGGCCATTGATGTGATTGACGAGGCCGGTGCCTTCCAGCAATTGCAAGCGCCCAGCAAGCGTAAGAAACAAATAGGCGTGGCGGATATTGAAGCGGTGGTTGCCAAAATCGCCCGCATTCCACCGAAAAGCGTCAGCCGCTCGGATACCGATGCGCTCAAAAACCTGGAGCAGCAGCTCAAACTGGTGGTGTTTGGCCAAGATGAAGCCATCGGCAATCTGGCCACCGCCATCAAAGTGGCCAGGGCAGGGCTGCGCACCGGTGACAAACCCATAGGCTCATTCTTGTTGGCGGGTCCTACCGGTGTGGGTAAGACCGAAGTCACCCGTCAGCTCGCCAGCACCCTGGGGCTGGAGCTGATTCGTTTTGATATGTCCGAGTATATGGAGCGCCACACCGTGTCGCGTTTAATCGGTGCGCCACCTGGCTACGTGGGTTACGATCAGGGCGGTCTGCTCACGGATGCGGTCACCAAGCATCCACATTCGGTGGTGTTGCTCGATGAAGTGGAAAAAGCCCACCCGGAGGTGTTTAACCTGTTATTGCAGGTGATGGATCACGGCTCCCTTACCGATAACAACGGTCGCAAAGCAGATTTTCGCAATGTCATTCTGGTGATGACCACCAATGCTGGTGCGGAACAAATGGGGCGACGCAGCATTGGTTTCGCCGAGCAGGATCACTCCACAGACGGTATGGAAGCCATTAACAAGCTGTTCACCCCGGAGTTTCGCAACCGTCTGGACAGCATCGTGCAATTCGGCCCACTGCCCGAGGATGTGGTGCTCACCGTAGCCGATAAATTCCTCACTGAATTGCAGGCGCAGCTCGATGAGAAAGGCGTCTTGCTGCAGGTAGAAGACGATGCCCGCAAATGGCTGGTGGAGAAGGGCTACGATGTCAAAATGGGCGCTCGCCCCATGCAGCGCGTGATCGCCGAGCATATTAAAAAGCCCATGGCGGACATGCTGTTGTTTGGCGAATTAGCAAACGGCGGCACAGTGCGAGTGTCGCTGAATGAAGCCGGTGACGGTTTGGCGTTGGCGGTGCTGTGACGCTGCGTGCAACCCACGCACTTCCCCTCCATAAGAGGGGGAGGCGGTTTGGAAAATGAGCTAGGGTTCTGGCTGGGCGCCTGGCCGAATCAACGCTCGCGGTAAGTGATACGGCCTTTGGTAAGGTCGTACGGGGTCAGCTCCACGCGAACCTTGTCGCCGGTAAGAATGCGGATGTAATTTTTGCGCATTTTGCCGGAAATATGGGCGGTAACAACGTGGTCGTTAAGGAGTTTTACGCGAAACGTGGTGTTAGGCAGGGTATCTACAACCTCGCCTTCCATTTCAATTTGGTCTTCTTTCGCCATACGGCTAAAAATCCTCTAGGAAAAAAACGGGCGCATTTTGCCCTATTTCCGCGGGATTTGCCAGCGAAATCAACAGACGATGGGATGTTTTTTTATTGGCGCGGCCAATTTCAATCGAGACCGTGGTGCTGCGCGCTGGCCCAATAGCCCTGATAGAAAAATTCCAGCGGTTCAAAGTCGCGTTTATACGCCATTTTTCTACAGTCTTTTACCCAGTACCCGAGATACACATAGGGCCGGCGCAACACCTGGGCGGTGTAGTCAATTTGGGTGAGAATGGCCAGAGTGCCCAGGCTGCGCTGTGACTCGTCGGGGTCAAAAAATGTGTAAATGGCAGAGATACCATCGTCCATATGGTCGCTTACCGCCACGGCCAGCAACTGTTGCCCTGAATAAAACCCGAGATAATGGGTGGTTTCGCTGAGCTTACCCAAAAAAACCATCGTATTGGCTGCGAGAGGGCGGAAACATATCTCCATCGGCGTGACGCTGTTCAATATAACGGGCGTACAAGCCATAGCACTCATCGTTGTCGATATCATCCAGCAGGTGAATCTGTACATCGGCATTGCGCCGGATAATCCGCCTGTGGCGTCTGCTGGGGGTAAACATTGCTGCGACAATCCGGCAGGAAATACAGGCGCAACAGCCGTCACAATGGGGCCGGTAATAGTGATTACCCGAGCGGCGAAACCCCTGGCGGGATAGGTCACTGTACAGACCCATATCCACGTTGACATCCGGATCGACAAACATGGTGCGCGCCTCACGGGGCAGATAACTGCAATCGTGGGTATAGGTGAGAAACACTCTTACCTGTCCTGCTGCTGTCATGGATAGCCTCCGTGATGGCCGCTATAACACGCTATCAGTATTGACGTGGCGCGCCAGCAATCGCTCAAATTCTTCGCGGTCAATACTACTCGCGCCAAGACTCTGCAAATGCGCGGTTTCCTGTTGGCAGTCTATCAACGCAATACCGCGCTGCAGTGCGATATCGACCAATGCGGCGAGCGCTATCTTTGAGGCATCGCGCGCTACGCTGAACATCGACTCGCCGAAAAACACCCGCCCGATACAGACACCATACAGACCGCCGACTAAATTGTCTTGTTTATCGTACACCTCAATCGAGTGAGCGTGACCCAATTGATGCAAATTCCCATAAGCTCGCTCCATTTCGCTGCCAATCCAGGTATTGTGCAGACGCGAGCCAACCGTGGCACAGGCGTGCATCACAGCGCCAAAATCGCGGTTTAAGGTGGTGTGAAATCGGCCCTGACGCAGGGTTTTCGCAAGGCTTTTCGAACAGTGAAACTGCTTGGGAAACAGCACTGCGCGGGGGTTGGGCGTCCACCAGTAGATAGGCTCGCCCGGTTCAAACCAGGGGAATATTCCGCGCCGATAGGCCGCAAGCAGGGTCGAAACTGACAGCGAGCCGCCCATGCAGAGCAGCCCGTTGGGGTCCTTTAGCGCCAGATGGCTGGGGGGAAATTCCTCATCGATATCGCTCAGAGGGTGATCCTCACTCCTGATCGTCGAGATAGCGCTCGGCATCAAGCACGGCCATACAGCCGCTGCCCGCGGAGGTGATCGCCTGGCGATAGATGTGATCGGTGACATCACCTGCGGCGAAAACACCCGGAACGCTGGTGGCCGTAGCCATACCGCGATTGCCGCCCTTAACCAGAATATAGCCGCCTTCCATATCGAGCTGGCCTTTGAACATATCGGTGTTGGGCTTGTGACCAATTGCTATGAATACGCCGTCCAGGGCTTCTTCATGCTTGGCATCGCTGTCCGTGGCGGCCAGGCGCATGCCGGTGACACCGGAGTCATCGCCGAGGACTTCTTCGAGGACATGATTCCACATAATACGAATCTTGCCTTCTTTTTCCATTTTAAACAGCCGATCCTGCATGATTTTTTCCGCGCGCAGACTGTCGCGGCGGTGAACCAAAACCACTTCCGAGGCCATATGCGATAGATACAGGGCTTCTTCCACGGCGGTATTGCCGCCACCGATAACCGCCACTTTCTTGCCGCGATAGAAAAAACCATCGCAGGTGGCGCAGGCACTGACACCTCTGCCCATGAATGCCTGTTCCGAAGGTAGGCCCAGGTATTGCGCCGACGCGCCAGTGGCAATGATCAGGGCATCACAGGTGTAGCTGTTGCTGCCATTTAATATGAACGGGTGGCGGGAGAGATCTACCTCTTCGATATGGTCAAAAATCACCTCTGTATCGAAGCGCTGGGCATGTTCAAGCATGTTTTGCATCAGTTCGGGCCCGGTCAGGCCCTCGTGACCACCCGGCCAGTTTTCGACCTCCGTCGTGGTGGTTAGCTGACCACCTTGCTGCATGCCGGTGATGACAACGGGGTGCAAATTTGCGCGCGCAGCGTATACTGCGGCGGTATAACCCGCAGGGCCAGAGCCGAGAATAATGAGAGGGTGGTGTTTGATATCGCTCATGTTACCGCTGTGTCCTCGTAATTGTCGCAATGGGTTTTCAGTTAAGCGGCACACCTTAAAGCAAAGCCAGTACGGACGCCAGCAAAACCGCTAAACACAGAGCAAAGGCCTGTGTTAACATAGCGCCGCGGGCGAAATTTATTTTATGTTTTGTATGAAAACATAATCATAACGCTATGAATTGTATTCACTTTGCGTAAACTACGCTTAAGACAGTTTTTAGGAGTCGGACTCAGTGCCAAAAAGCGATTCAGCGTCTAATTTTATGCGTGCACGACTTGGCGAGGGTGCTTTTATCGGTATCAGCGCAGTTTGTTTGTACCTGCTGCTGGCGCTCGCCACCTACAGCAGCCAGGATCCGGGCTGGTCGGCCACGGGCAGTGGCAATACGGTGATCAACGGTGGCGGCCCCGCCGGAGCCTGGCTTGCGGATGTGATTTTCTCCCTGATTGGCTACAGTGCCTATCTATTCCCGGTGCTGCTGGCTTATCGCGCGGTCATTATTTTTATTGAACGCCACCGCGCCCAGCGGTTTGACTGGACGCTGTTTGCCATTCGGGTTTTGGGCATGGTGCTGGTGATTTTGTCCGCCACGGCGTTGTGTGCCATGAACGACAGCGGCGCATCGCTGCTGCCCCAGGGGGCGGGCGGTATTTTGGGGCAGGCCGTGGGCGATGC
>PDSN01000120.1 GCA_002748505.1 Gammaproteobacteria bacterium
CGAAAAGACTTTCCCGGTATTTTAAGTGATGGCCGTCGTCGCGTGTTGGCCGGACAAACCAGTATTGAAGAAGCACTGCGCGTGCTGTCCGCTGGATAACAATTGTCATGGCCGCATTTCGATATCAAGCGCTTAACAGCGCTGGCAAAATTGAAAAAGGCGTGATGCAGGGTGACTCCGAGCGGCAGATTCGCGCCCAGCTTCGTGCATCGCAGTTGCGTCCGGTGTCGGTTGAAGCGGTGTCTGAATCTGCGGCCAGGCAGGGCGCAAAAAGTAGCGGCGGTTTTCGTTTGTTTCAACCGCGCATCAGTGTAGCGGAACTCGCCTTGCTAACGCGGCAGCTGGCAACCCTGGTGCAATCGCAGTTACCGCTGGATCAGTGTTTGCAAGCGGCTGCGGAGCAGACTCGCAGACCGCGTACTAAAGAATTACTGCTGCAAGTGCGTTCGCGCGTGTCGGAGGGGCATACTCTGGCCTATGCGATGGGAGAGTTTCCGCAGGTATTTAATGAAATGTACCGCGCCATGGTTAACGCGGGGGAGCACGCCGGGTTTTTAGGGCCGGTACTTGAGCAGCTCGCAGATTACTCTGAGCAGCGCCAGTACGCCCAGCAGAAATTACAAATGGCGATGGTATACCCGATTATACTGCTGTGTGTGGCGGTGGCAGTGGTCGTGGCATTGATGGTGTTGGTTGTGCCTGAGCTGGTCAGTATTTTTGCGCATTCAAAGCGCGAGTTGCCCGCTTTAACCACGGGGCTTATCGCCACCTCGGATTTTATTCGCCAGCGCGGTATCTGGGTGCTGTTAGGGTTGGTTATTGCAGGGTTTATCTGGCGCTGGTGGTTGAGCGATGGAGCTCGGCGTTTGCGTTGGCACGCCCTGCTCTTGCGAATTCCGGGAATATCCCGGTTGGTGATTGCCAGTGATACGGCGCGCTTTGCATCCACTTTGAGTATTCTGATGGCAAGTGGCGTGCCGCTGCTCGATTCGCTGCGTATCGCCGGTGCGGTACTGGGCAATCTGGTATTGCGTAAAGACAGTCAGGTGGTGGCGGAACGGGTGCAAGAGGGCAGTAGTTTGAATCGTGCATTAGCCGACAGTGGCCGCTTTCCACCGATGATGGTACACATGGTGGCCAGCGGCGAAGCCAGTGGTGAGCTTGAGAAAATGCTTGAGCGCTCGGCGACTAATCAGGAGCGTGAGCTGGAAACAACGCTTGGCACGGTAATGAGTGTGTTTGAGCCGCTGATGGTGGTGGTAATGGGTCTGATCGTGTTGGTCATCGTAATGGCCGTGTTGCTGCCAGTTTTTAATCTTAACAAAATGGTGAGTTAGACAATGAACAGAAAACGGTCCAGTCAGGGTTTTTCCCTGATAGAGATTTTGGTGGTGCTGGTGATTATGGGTCTGCTGGTTTCCGTGGTGGCGCCCACCTTGCTGAATCAGGCCGATGACGCGCGCATTCAAAAAGCGCAGGCGGATTTTAAGTCTATCGAAACGGCGTTAAAGCTCTATCGTTTAGACAATTACGTTTACCCTACCACCGAGCAGGGCTTGGAAGCTTTGGTAACGCCGTCTACGATAGAGCCTGAGCCGCGCAATTTTAAACAAGGTGGCTACTTGCAGGCAGTACCCATAGATCCCTGGGGCAGGCCTTACCTGTATCTAAGCCCCGGTGACAATGGTGAAGTGGATATTTATTCCCTGGGGGCTGATGGTCTTTCTGGCGGAGAAGGGCAAAATGCAGACTTTGGCAACTGGAATGCCAAAGCCCAACAATAACACCTGATATGAAATGCTCGCGCGGGTTTTCCCTGCTGGAATTGTTAGTGGTCATGCTGGTTATTACCATGATGATGTCACTGGCAAATCTGGGAGTTTCATCCGGCGGGCGGGATATTCGTCTTAAAGGCCAGTTAGAGTCTCTTGCGGCACTGTGTAACTATGTACTTGATGAGGCGCAGGCCACAGGGATTGATCGGGGCTTGTATCTGGCGTACGTCAGCACCGCCAGCGGTGAGCGGGTGCAGTGGCAGTGGCTGGAACGTCAAAATCGGAGCTGGCAGGCGGTGTCGCAGGATAGACAGTTGTTAAGCGACGCGCAATTACCCGATCATGTGGATGTGAGCTTGCTACTGGATGATCAGCCAGCGCAGGATCTACCGGGGTTTGGCGATGTGGAAGCGCCTATTCCGCAACTGCAGTTTTTTGCCGATGGTGAAACCATTCCGGGTTCCTTGGTGGTGCGCGAGCGTGACAGTGGGCGTTTGTTGTGGGAAATCAGTTGGGATTTGCTGGGACGTTTTGAGCTTATTGACATGACGGACGAGTGATGAAGGCAGCATCGCAAGGTTTTACCCTGGTCGAGGTGATGGTGGCGCTGGCGGTGGTAGCGCTGACGCTGCCTGCGTTGATATTGACCTTGAACCAGCATATCGACAGCACCGCGTATCTGCGCGATAAATCCATTGCGCGCCTGGTTGCTGCCAATAAACTGACCGAGTTTCGCTTAATGACCAGTGCCAAGGGCGCGCTGCCCAAAGAAAAAGACGCGGGACAAGCGCGTATGGCCGGGCGCGATTGGTACTGGAACAGCAAGACCACGACTACACCCATGCCCGGATTTTTTCGCACCACGATTACTGTAGCAACACAAGAAAATGGCGAGCCGATTTTTTCTCTGGCGTCTTTTTTCAGCGTGGTCGGTGAGGAGCCCCGTCCGTGAAGCGTGTGGCGGGTTTTACTCTGGTCGAAGTGCTGGTGGCCTTGTCCATCACGGCGCTGGTGGGTGCGCTGGCCTACGGCAGTCTTGCAACCGTGCTGTCTGGTGTTGAGAGCAATCGCACAGCGACCGAGCGCGTCCGTGAGCTTAACCGCGCTCTGCGTTTAATTGACCGCGACCTCAGGCAATTGGTGGCGCGACCGGTGCGTGATGAATTTGGCGAGATGGAAGCGGCGTTGCGCGGCGCGTCGGATTCTCTGGGTGGTCTGAGTTTTACTCGCGCCGGCTGGTCTAACAGCCAGCTGCGACCGCGCTCCACACAGCAGCGGGTACGCTACGTCGTTGAGGAAAATACTCTGTGGCGTGAGAGTTATGCGGTGCTCGATCGCGCGCCAGACACCGAAGTGCAACGGGTCGCGCTGCTTGAAAATGTACAAAGTATGGAGCTTAAATTTCTTGAGCAATTGGAGAGTTTACAATTGCTGGACGGTGGCGCAGGTATCGACAGTTCCGACTGGCTCGACAGTTGGGCTATGGACCGCAGTGTCAGTGACAATACCGTATTGTTGCCTGCCGCTTTGGAAATCACATTGTTCATCGCTGATTTTGGTGAAGTGAGACGCTGGTATGCCATTGACCCGCGCTAAATACAGGGCTGTAAAGCAGGACGGCGCGGCACTGGTGGTAGCGCTGCTGGTGTTTGCGGTGTGCGCGGCGGTAATGGTGGCTTTGCAAAAAGAATTTGATTTGTTTTATCGGCAAGTCAGTAATCAGTTAGTCAGCGATCAAGCCCAGGCTTATTTGAACGGTGCGGAGGCCCTGGCAGCGCTGGCTCTGAAAACGGACAACAGGCACGACACCGCTCGCAGTGACAAGGCGCGCGATGATCTCACCGAGCTGTGGGCACAGGAGGCAACACCGTATGCGCTGGACGATGGTGGTTGGCTGCTTGGGCAATTGGAAGACTTGCAGGGCCGTTTTAATTTAAATACCTTACGGCCCGGTTCGGCGCAGGGTAGTGATGGCAGTTTGGTGTTAACCGCAGCACAGGAACAGTTTATCCGCCTGTTGCTGTCGTTTTCGGATTTGGAGCTGACCCAGTATGAAGCAAAGGCGATTACCCTGGCTATTGGCGACTGGCTGGATGCCGATGATATTGCCGCAGTGAACGGCGCAGAAGACAGCTACTACCTGGCGCAAACACCGGCTTATCGCGCTCCCAATCACTATATGACCAGCACCAGCGAATTGTATGCGATTGCAAATATAAGACCTGATATTGTGCAGGCTCTGGAGCCTTACGTGACGGTGTGGCCGCTGTCTGGTGGTAAAGTGAATATCCATACGGCGCCGGTACAAGTGCTGCGCAGCCTGAACGGTGACGGCAATTTAAACCCACTGTCAGAGGAAGAGGGTTTACTGCTTAAACAGATGCGTGACGACACCGGTTTTGCCGACGCCGCAGGGTTTTTGGAGCAGTCCGTATTTGATGGCAAGAATACGGCCAATATGGCGACGCGCATCACCGAGTCGTCGAGCTTTTTTCTATTGGATGCCGTAGTGGATATTGCCGACAGGAAAACGCGCTTGTACAGTGTATTGGAAAGAGATGGCCAGAAGATCAGTGTTAGGGCGCGAGCCGCCCACAGCTTGTAGTGGTGTAGCAGGAGGAAGAGAGTTTTGCAAAACAGCGTAGTGATTCGCCTGAGCGGTGAACAATTGCTGTGGTTTCCGCCCGGTGCTTCGGGCGGCGCGCAGTCACTGGACGGTGACGAAGCGAAAGCGTCTTTGCGCAGCTGGTGCAAAGAGCATCGCCGTGCGCCCATTGTTGCGGTGCCTGGCGCTGACGTTACTTGCCACGATGTGCCTTTTGAGCAGGCGGAAAAAAAACATATCCTGCGCTCCCTGCCCTTTATGTTAGAGGAACACGTGGGCGAAGATGTTGAAAATCTGCACGTTGTGGCCGGTCGTATCGAAAGCTCGCCGCTGCATACCCTGGTGTGTCGGAAATCCCGTTTGCGCGAGGTATTGGAAAAACTCCATGGTTTACCGCAAGCTCGGCGCTGTCTTCCGGACTATTTATTGCTGCCGTGGCAGGAAGGGCGATGGACATTACTTCGGGAAGACACCCAGCTGTTGGTTCGAACGGGCAAAGACCAGGGTTTTGCTGTCGACCAGGATTTGGCAGATGTTTTTTTAGAGGCGGCAGTGGAGCAATACGGCGAACCCGAAACCGCGGTGATTTACAGTGAACAACCATTTGCCTTACCGGAGTTTCTAACGAAAAAAGCACAGTGGTGCAAAGGCGATTTTGCCGCGGCATTGATGCTTGCCGATGACAGTAGCAGTGGGATAAACCTGTTACAGGGTGAGTTTGCACCGCGTTTGCCGCTGGAAAAATGGTGGCGTAAATGGCGCGTGGCCGCTGCTGTGCTCGGCATCGCTTTTGTCGCTCAACTTGTGGCAACGGGATTGGAATATCGAGCGCTTAAAGCGGAGAATTTACAACTGCGTGCGGCGGTAGAGCAGCAGTTTCGCACGGTGTTTCCCAAAGGGCGTATGCAAGACCCGCAAAAACAGTTGCAGCGGAAATTGCAGTCTTTAGGGGGTGGCAGTGGCGAGGCGAGTTATACGCGCTTGTTATACGCCGTGGGCTTGGCGGTATCAGAGCGTGACAACACGCGTTTATTAAGCGTCAACTACAACGCCCGTGGGGGCGATATGCGTGTGTCGCTGCTAGCGCCAGACTACAGCGCCGTTGAAGCCTTGCGCGCGGGCATGTCCGAGGCAGGCGTCAAAGCCGTGTTGGAGAGCAGCAATGCACAAAGTGATGGCGTGCGCGCCCGTCTTCGCGTGAGGAGGCCCTGATGAGAGCCTGGTTTGAAGAATTTGAACAACGCGAGCAAGTTGCTTTGTTACTGCTGGTTGGCGCTGTCTTGTTGTTTTTGCTGTATCGTTTAGCTTACTTACCATTGACGGGAGCGCGGGATGCTGTGGCGCAGGAAAATGCCCGCCTGCAATTCGTATTGTCTGACGTGAGTGGTATCGCCTCGCGCATCAATGCCGCCCAAAAAAATCAGAGAACGGGTAACGCCAGAAAAAATATTACGCGCATCATCAATCAAAGTACGACGCGAATGCAGTTGCCAGTATCGCGTCTACAGCCCAATAGTCGCGGCGATGTGCAGGTAAGGCTTGAAAATGTTGCATTGGAAAAAGTAGTTAAATGGTTGTACTTTTTGGAGCACGATCAACAGTTGGTGCTCAGTGATGTCTCTCTCAGTCAAGGCAGCAGCGCCGGTGTTGTCAGCGCCAGTGTACGCGTTGCAGAGGGGGAATAGCGGTGCGTAAATCTTTTTTCGCTGTTGTGGCGCTGCTGTTTTTTGTGTTGGTGTTAATAGCGACAGCACCTGCGCGCCTGAGCGCTTATATTTTAGCGGATTCGCCGCTGCGCCTGGAGGGTGTTTCTGGCACATTATGGCGCGGAAAAGCCAGTCGCGCCAGCGTGGTATTAACCCAGGGCGAGTTGTCTTTGGGTGTGTTGAGTTGGCGGTTAAAGCCTTTGTCTTTGTTGCGTTTAGCACCGAAAGTCGCGCTCGATAGCACATGGGGTTCGCAGCAGTTAAGTGGCGCGGTGCAGGTTTGGCGAAATGGTGATGTGCAGTTAACTGACTTTTCAGCTAACGTGGATGCCAGGCTGATTACCGCATTTGTGCCACTGGCAATTGATGGCGTGGTATCCGCCCAGTTTGAGCGGTTGCACGTAAAAAACGCCATGATAACAGACGCGCAGGGACGTTTAGTGTGGCAAAACGGACGCTGGCTGTCGCCGCGTGGTCCCAGACGTTTGGGCAGCTATGCCGCTGATATTAAAGCACTCGATAAGAGCGAGGGTGGCGGGGGTATAGTTGGAACGATTGTTACCCTGGCGGGGCCCGTCAATGCAGAGGGCGATCTTGTGTTGCGTGAGCGACAATACGACATCAATGTATCGCTTGAGGATGAGCGGGGCTTTGACCCTGAACTTGCGGATATGCTTGCACTCATGGCGCAGCCTGTTGGTGCAGCTTATCGGATTAATCTAAATGGAGCGCTTTAATGCAGTGGTCACGATTCGGTGAAGCTTTTGGGCAGTCGGCGGGTATTGTGCAACTTATGGACGACCTTGGGGAGGCCTTGGCGGAAAATCCGGATATGCTATTTTTGGGGGGCGGCAACCCTGCACATATCCCGGCTGCGCAGGCGGTGTTTACCCGCTGCTTACAAAATGTGTTAGACAGTAGTGATGCGCAAGCCCGTCTGTTCGGTGTTTATCAAGCGCCACAGGGCGACAGGGCATTCCGTAAGGATGTCGCGGCCCTATTAAAACAGGAATACGGTTGGCCGGTCAGCGAGCGCAATATTGCCTTGGCGAACGGTTCCCAGTCTGCGTTTTTTATCTTGTTCAACATGTTGGCCGGCATCGTACAAGACGCCGCAGGACAAGACGTAAAGCGTACCGTCCATTTGCCCGTTGTGCCCGAGTATATCGGTTATGGCGATGCGGGTATAAACTCGGGTATGTTCAGTTCGCGCCAGCCTGCAATTGAGTATATCGACGATGATTTGTTTAAATACCGCGCCGATTTTACCGGTGATCCCATCCCCGATGAAGCGGCGGCGATTTGTGTGTCGCGCCCAACCAATCCCACGGGTAATGTGCTCACCGACAGCGAGATGGCACGACTTGACAGTTTGGCGCAACAGCGCGATATCCCTTTGATTGTTGATGGTGCCTACGGTTTGCCGTTCCCTGCGCTGACCTATATTGATGCTGTACCCCACTGGAATGAGAATACGGTATTGATGCTGAGCCTGTCCAAATTGGGGCTGCCGGGAGCGCGCACGGGTATTATTATCGCCCGCGAAGAAATCACCCATGCGTTTGCCAACGCCAACACCATTATGAGTTTATCCTGCGGTAATCTAGGACCTGCGATTGTGCACGAGCTGTTTCGAAATGGTGAGGTGCTGTCTCTAAGTCGCAACAAGGTAAGGCCGTATTATCAGGATAAATCCCAATATGCCTTGGCGACTTTCCGCAAAGAGCTTGCGGGTATTCCCTATCGCCTGCATGTGCCGGAAGGTGGCATGTTTTTGTGGTTGTGGCTGCCCAGATTAACGGTATCGACACAGGAGTTGTACCAGCGCTTAAAGCAGAGAGGTGTGCTGGTTGTGCCGGGCGAACACTTTTTTATCGCCTGCGATGAGGCCTGGGAGCACCAGCACCAATGCCTGCGCATTTCTTTTGCGCAAGGCGAAGATGTGGTGCGCCAGGGTGCGGCAATAATCGCCGATGAAGTGCGCGCCTGTAGCCAGTTATAGGCGTCTGCGCACAATCACTACTTCCGGGTCGTCCGGGTTGTTGGCGGTGTGAAAGCCCAGGTTTTTACACAGTTTGTGCATTTTGTGGTTCTTTTTTAACACATCGCCTTC